>DASPJN010000172.1:0-8612 GCA_035628595.1 Chryseosolibacter sp. | reverse complement strand
TTAATCTCACTTGCAGCGACCTTTTCGTCATGCAATGAAGATCGTGTGACATTGGTTGACCCTCTGGTGCAATTCGAAAAAGATCTTGCTACAATTGATACGTATCTTGAAGCAAATAACATTGACGCCGAGAAACACGCATCCGGTATCCGTACCGTTGTTCATGAGATTGGAACCGGGTTACCCGCATATGCATCGAATACAGTCACGATTACCTATGACGGGCGGTATTTTCCTGATGGTGCTTCTTTCGATGATGGCACCCTCACGCAGCCGCTGAATACCTATATACGCGGATGGCAGTATGCTTTCATAACGCTGCCTGCTGGTTCCAAGGCTACTCTCTATGTGCCATCATATCTTGCCTACGGCTCTACCGGACAGGGAGAAATAGATCCAAACACAATTCTCCAATTCGAAGTTGAATTTCACTCCGTGGATTTTACCACCCTTGAGAACGAAAAGTTTGCCGCCGATACAACCGCAATTCGCCAATACCTGACAGAAAACGAAATTGCTACGACAAAAGATTCGACGGGCCTTCATTACGTAATCACAAACGCAGGGAGTGGTGTCACTCCTTCGTGGTTTGATGAAGTGAAAGTGAAATACACTGTCCGAAATCTCGTTGACGATGAAACCGTTGTTCAAACCGTAGATGCAGAGCCGACAGCAACCTTTAACAGCCGGACCATCGACTTTATGCACGCAATTAAAATTGCTTTGCAAAAACTTAAGCCAAAAGGAAAGGCCACTTTATATGTTCCCTCAAGACTAGGCTTCGGAAGCAGCGCTTTGTTGAATTCCTCAGGAAGGCAGGTATTGCCAGCGAATAGTAACATTATTGTGGAACTTGAGTTGCTAGAGGTCGTTGCTGAATGACACTGTGCTTCGCCACGAACAATCAACATAAGATAGCCGAGATCGTAAACCGGGTTGGCAACAACCTTGTAATCGTTAGTCTAAAAGAGCTTTCTGTATTCGAGGAATTACCTGAAACGCAAAACACTTTTCATGCCAACGCGGAACAGAAAGCTCTTTATGTTTTCAAAAAGACGGGAAAGCCATGCTTTGCGGATGATAGCGGACTCCAGGTGCAGGCCCTCAACGGAGAACCAGGTGTTTTTTCAGCGAGATATGCCGGCTCAGAGAAAAGTGATCTAAAGAATACTGATTTGCTGCTGTCAAACCTTGAAGGTAAAAGCAATCGCACGGCTACGTTTACAACTGTGATCGCCCTGGCTGGATTTGGCACAACAAAATTTTTTGATGGTTCGATTGAGGGCACAATAGCAAATCACCCGCGGGGATCGAATGGATTTGGCTACGATCCCGTTTTTATCCCGCAAGGTTATAGTTTGACATTCGCTGAAATGACGCTTGCGCAGAAGAATGCTATCAGCCATCGCGCCTTAGCGACCAAAAAGCTTATTGAGTTCCTGAATTCTTTTGACGGGAAATAGCCCCGCCGTATTTTTGAAAATGGCCAAAACATTTACAATTGGGATTACGGGAGGAAGCGGATCCGGGAAAACCTTTTTCATCAACACGCTGGCCAGCAGGTTCGACCCCGAAGATGTTTGCCTCATTTCCCAGGACCATTATTACAAAGCCCTTGATCTTCAGATTTCAGATGACAAAGGCGTCATCAATTTCGATTTGCCAGGTGCAATAGAACGCGAGCGCTTTCATCAGGATATTTTGAAATTGAAAAGGGGCGAAACAGTACAGATCAAGGAATACACCTTTAACAATCCAATCGCCAAGCCAAAAATCCTCGAATTCAAACCTGCGCCGCTACTGATCATTGAAGGACTCTTTGTTCAATATTTCGAAGAAGTTGCCAATGAACTCGATCTCAAAATTTTTATTGAAGCGAAAGATTATCTGAAGCTGAGTCGAAGAATCCGTCGCGACAACGACGAGCGCGGATACGACTTCCACGATGTGTTGTACCGTTTTCAGCATCACGTAATGCCGGTTTACGAAACGTTGATTAAACCGCTCAAACATCAAACGGATCTGATCATCCCTAATAACCATAATTTCGAACGCGCCCTCGACTTGCTTACAGTCGCCCTCGAAGCCAAACTCGAAAAAATGCGGGCAATTTAGTCTTTGGGCTTTGCGTTAGATTACCTACTTTTGTTGCCCATGAAAAAAAGGACATTGAAAGTGCTTTCCGTTATTGCTGGTGTTTTACTGGCAATAGCAATTGCATGTTCAAATGTTTTCCAATTCAATGAAATAACGGTTTCTCAAAAAGCGAAGACCGAACAGCAAAAGTCAGACGAACACCAGGTTTTCTTTTCGGTTACTTCAGTCGCACCTCCGGTTGTAACCTGTCTGCAGTTCGTATCGGATATCCACTGCCTTTTCGAAATTTCTTCTTTAGAAGAATCGCCAGAAATTTCCCCTATTGAAAAGGTCTCCATCAATCAGCGATTGTTCCTAACATTATTTCGTGTGATCATCTCACCGAACGCTCCTTAATGTTCAGGAACTCTCTTGTCTTTGGCTGATTAATACATTCACTTTTACACTTTTTTAAAACCATAGTTTAATTTTTATGAAGAATAAAGGATTCGTGGCGGTACTGGCCATCGTCATCTCGGCGCTATGTCTGTACTACCTCTCATTTACTTTTGTGTCGCGTTCCGTTCAAAAGGATGCAACCCAATACGCAACGTCTGCCGACGGCAACGTCGACCCAACTAAGAAACAATATTATCTGGATTCGGTGTGGCATAAGCCGGTTTACAGCCTGCTGGGAATGAAGGATTTTACCTATGAGGAGATCAAGAATTATGAGATCTCTCTCGGCCTTGATCTTCAGGGCGGCATGCACGTAACAGTTGAGGTTTCTCCTGTCGATATCATTAAAGGCCTTGCCGGAAATTCAACAGACTCTGCATTTGTAAAAGCACTCAGTAAAGCTTCCGTTCAATCGAAAACATCGTCTAAAAATTTCAGTGATTTATTCTTCGATGCTTATCGCAACGACAATCCGGGGAAACGTCTTGCTCCTGTTTTTTCAACTGCCTCAACGCGCGGTAGAATCAGCCTGAATGCGTCTGATGATGAAGTTATTAAGATTGTTGAAGAAGAGATTGAAAGTGCAATCGACCGTTCCTACACAATCTTAAGAAGCCGTATAGATCAGTTCGGAACATCACAACCAAACATTCAGCGTCTGCCTGGAACAGGAAGAATTCAAATTGAGATACCCGGTGCCGAAAACCCGCAACGTGTTCGTAAACTCTTATCTGGCGTTGCCAAACTCGAGTTTTGGGATGTAATAGAGCCTAACACCCTGAACACTTCGTTGATCGCAATTAATGATCTTATCGTTAATGAACAAAAGAGACAAGGTCCGGTTGTGAAGGTTGATTCTATTCCTACCACACCTGCTGACTCTGCTGCCTCCGAACTTGAGAAGAGCCTGGCAGATGCCGCTGATGGCTCACAAGGTTTGGATTCGTTGCAGAACTTAAATGTATCTCCGCTTTTCGCGCTTAGCAGCCCTCCTGGCGCTTTCCGCTACGCGCTGAAAGACACTGCAACCATCAACCGTATCATCAAACGTGCTGATGTAAAAAGCAAGCTGCCGCGTAATGTTGGCATGTTCTGGGGAAACAAGCCTGAAAAGTTTAGCACGGATGCGAGTGAAGAACCGATGCTACAGTTGTACTTCCTTGACCTTGGCAGAAATGGTAAAGCCAGACTCGATGGCACTGTTATCACGTCCGCCCGAAACGACCTTGATGAAAAGGCGCAGCCTGCAGTTAGCATGACAATGAACGCTACCGGTACACGCATCTGGGCAAAATGGACTGCTGAAGCCGCAACAAAACGTAGCCGAATCGCGATCATGCTTGACAATCTTGTTTATTCTGCGCCTTTTGTAAACGGTGAAATTCCTAATGGAAACTCGCAGATTGCCGGAAACTTCACTTCTGATGAAGCAAAGGATCTCGCAAATATTCTAAAAGCTGGTTCTCTTCCTGCGCCTACCCGTATCGTTGAAGAGGCTGTTGTTGGGCCAACACTTGGCGCCGAGTCAATCCAAAACGGTTTGATCTCCATTGTCGTTGGTTTTGTTATCATCATCCTCTTCATGGTTGCTGTCTATAGCAATTCAGGATGGGTAGCTGATGCTGCTGTTGTTCTAAACCTTTTCTTCCTTTTGGGAATTCTTGCATCGCTCAACGCAGCGTTGACACTTCCTGGTATCGCTGGTATTTTGCTTTCGCTTGCCATTGCTGTTGATGCGAACGTGTTGATCAATGAGAGAGTAAAAGAAGATCTGAATGCCGGCAAGCCGATCGAGGCAAGTATTGCCAATGGTTATCGAAACGCTTTCTCCGCGATCATTGACTCAAACGTTACCACGCTTATCAAAGGTTTCGTGTTGTTATCATTTGGAACCGGATTGATCTACGGTTTTGCCGTAACGCTTATCATCGGTATTCTTTGTTCGTTGTTCACATCGGTACTGTTCACAAGGTTGCTTTTTGAATTCTTCACAAAGCGGGGTAAGACGTTCAACTTTTCTTTCGCATGGTCGCGTAACCTATTCAGATCAATTAACATAGATTTTATTGGTAATCGGAAAATCTACTATGGCATTTCCGGAGCAGTGATCATTGCTGGTTTGATTTCTCTTGGCATCAAAGGCTTTAATTACGGTGTCGACTTTAAAGGAGGTAGAACTTACATCGTTGAGTTTGATAAGAACGTATCAACGCAGGATTTGAGATCAGCGCTTGAAGAGCCTTTCGGTGCTGCCCCCGAAGTAAAAACTTATGGCTTCAATAATAAGTACCAGGTTACGACCGCCTTCCTGATCGATGACGATACTGAAGGGGCAACTAATACTGCCGAGGCAAAACTAAAAGAGGGGATGGCAAAAATTCCAGGTGCGAATGGCTCGCTGCTTAGCTCAACGAAAGTTGGACCAACAGTTGCCGCTGACATTAAAGTATCAGCTATGTACGCGCTTGGTATCGCGATGGGTTTGATGTTCCTTTATATTCTCATTCGTTTCCGCAAGTGGCAGTTTGCGCTTGGTACGATGGTTAGTTTGATTCACACAGTTCTCGTCGTGGTATCTGTATTCACCTTGCTTGAAGGTGTTATGCCATTCGCGATGGAAATTGACCAGGCATTTGTTGCAGCGATTCTAACAGTTATTGGTTATTCGATTAACGATAGTGTCGTAGTATTTGACCGCGTCCGCGAATTCCTCGCCGGAATGAAGAGTTCCGATAATCAATCGGGCGTTATCAACAACGCTTTAAATGATACGTTGAGCAGAACACTGATCACAGGTATGTCGACGATCTTCGTTATCATCGTGTTGTTCCTTTTCGGTGGAGAAACAATTAAAGGCTTCACATTTGCGATGCTGATCGGTGTGTTGGTGGGTACATACTCTTCACTATGTATCGGAACACCTGTTCTTGTCGACTTCTCTGGGAAGAAGGAAGAAAAGAAATTAGAGACTGCTAAAGTGTAGTAATTTTAAACTTAACAAGAAGGCTCGTCACAAGACGGGCCTTTTTCGTTTTGGAGGTTAAAGGTGCCAATTTGGGTTCCTGTCATTTAGTTGCGATCCTTGAAAATTTAGTTCTAAATTATTACCTAGTTACATTTTAGGAATTTGACAGATTGCCAGCAGCTATATGCTCACGAATATATTAAGAACATCGAATGCGCGCCTTTTGGAAGGATAAAACCTTTTCTTTCCTCAACGTGACCGGACTTTCAATTGGTATTTGCAGCTGTGTCCTTATTCTGCTTTGGGTTATAGATGAAACAACATTTGATCATTTCTTCCCAAATCATCACCGCATCTATCAAGTAAAGGTTAATTCGCAATCAAACGGTACGGTAAATACTACGAAGGCATTATGCTTGCCGTTATGTGAGAAGTTGAAATCGGAAGACCCCCGCATCATAAGAACAGCATTTACTGGTTGGACTTACGGTCACTCACTGATGTACGACAACAAGATTTTGCAGAAAGAAGTGCTAGCGGTTTCAGAAGAGTTTCTTGACATCTTTCAACTGACATTCATTCATGGTTCTGCTGAAACTGTATTTAAAGATCCCTATTCGATAATCTTAAGTGTATCTGCTGCTCGCGATGTTTTTGGGAATGAAGACCCAATAAACAAAATAATCACATTCGATAATAGCAAGGATCTTAAAGTTACAGGGGTATTTCAGGATTTGCCAGATAACTCTTCATTTTGGTTCCATGCAATGGTTCCGATTACGTTTTATGAAGAAACCGAACAATGGATAACAAAGTCGGAGAATGACTGGAGTTACTTCGAATACCAGCTATATGTAGAAACTCAAGAAGGTGCCGATGAGCAAGAAGTCAATGCACGGATCAAAAATGTTTTACATGGCAAATTTCCGTCGGGAAGCAATAATGAAATTTTTCTGCATCCTATGGATCGATGGCATCTCTACGGGAAATTCGAGAATGGGCATGAGGCCGGAGGTAACATAGAATATGTGCAACTTTTCTCAGCCATTTCAATCTTAAGTCTATTGATTGCCTGTTTGAATTATATGAACTTGGTGACCGCCCGTTCTGAACGGCGGGCAAAGGAAGTTGGAATACGCAAGAGCATTGGCTCAAGTCGTAAGGAGTTAGTAGTGCAATTTCTTGCCGAATCATTTATCGTAACGCTACTATCATTTTTATTAGGCATCCTTTTGGTAGAACTCGCTTTGCCTCACTATGGGGACTTGGTACACAAAGGCCTATCGATTGATTATAGCTCCTATCAATTCTGGATTGTATCTATCGTTTTCGTACTCGGCGTTAGTTTATTGAGTGGAATCTATCCGGCATTATACTTCTCTGCGTTTCAACCTATCAAAGTGCTAAAAGGCACATTTGCCGCGGGTAAAAAGACAATTCTTCCCAGGGAGATTTCGGTTGGTGCGCAATATCTTTTTGCAATATTTCTGTTCATTGGCACCGTCGTAATTTATCAGCAGATTGAATACGTTAAGCAAAGACAACCTGGTTATAACAAAGATGATCTCTTGATGATCCCTACGAATGATGAAATGATTGCCAACTATGTTTCCATAAAAGATGAACTTATTTCATCTGGTATCGCTAGGTCAGTCACGAAATCCAACCAACCTATAACCGGGGCTTTTTGGAGCGAACCGGTGAACTGGAGCGGAAAACCAGCAGATGAGAAGATCGAGTTCACCTCTGTATCGGCAGATTTTGAGTATGTAAAGACAATGGGAATTCGCATCGTTGAAGGACGCGACTTTTCAATAGAATTTGCCACCGATTCATCGGCGATCCTCATCAATAGGAAGGCGGCTGCGATCATGGGATTTGAAAATCCGGTGGGAGAAAGAATCACGCTTAGAGACAGCCAATGGACAATTATCGGAATTGTAGACGATGTATTGATGGGCTCCCCTTATGAATCAGTTGATCCGCTTTTCATTGCGCCCTTAGGAGATTGGAACAACTATATAACTGTGCGCTTGAGCAAAACAAAAAATGTTTCTGAATCCGTCAACGGGCTTGATGCGGTATTTAAAAAATACAATCCTTCTAACATCCTCGAGAAGATATTTGTGGATGAAGAGTTCAGGTACAAATTTCGTGACATTCAACTCTCAGGCATTCTTGCAAAATTGTTTTCAGGGCTGGCTTTATTGATCACGTGTCTTGGCGTTTTTGGCTTGGCCGCCTACACTGCGGAAAGTAGAACGAAAGAAATGGCAATCCGCAAAGTTTTCGGGGCACGGAGTTCTAATCTGCTTTTTTTAATGTGCAGTAATTTCACAAAGATTATATTGGTTGCTTCAGCGATCGCAATTCCGATCTCAGTGTTTTTCATGGAAACTTTTTTACAAAAATATTCGTATAGAGTTTCGTTTCAGTGGTGGATTTTACCACTAGTACTCTTCTATGTGTTGTTAATCACTTTCATTGTTGTCTGTTTCCCTGTCATAAAAGCAGTGCGAGTCAATGCGGTGGAGTCTCTGAAAGTAGAATAATTCTCCACGAAGGCTGCTTTATCCTGGGGCATTATTTTGGAAATGACTTGATTCACGCTAAGAAAAATTCCGGAATTGTCTGACCCACCCTGAAGTTTTTGGGATTTGTGGCTGACAAGCGTTGGTTTATTTTTGAGAAGTAGACAACTAACGCTCCATGTCATAACCATCGTATGCCTCAAATCAAAGGATATTTGACCAACAGAATGAAGGTCACAGTACTGGTGCAGGGCGGAGCGATTACACCATAAGCATTTCTGATATGCAGGTTTTTATTAATGAAACTACTCAGGCCCTGGCCCTTTCCAGCCAAGGCTAATAGAGTTGCCATTTCTTCAGCGGTAATCTGTTCCAAGCCGTATCGATATATTGTATCGTTGGTGTATTGCAGCCAAATAGCCTTCCCATCGTGATAAAATTTACAAACACCGAAGCTTACCTTTTGTGATTGATAATTTTGCCAAGACATGGCGTTATAATCGAGAACATCCGGATAAGCGCCTTTCATTTTAAACGTTTTCAGCTTTGCGAAGACAAATATCTCAAAACGTTCGCTGAAT
>DASPJN010000171.1:0-21658 GCA_035628595.1 Chryseosolibacter sp. | reverse complement strand
ATCAACAACTGATGCCTTATGCGAACGCTTAAAATTGTATTCTGCGCTATCGAAGGCAGCTTTGTCCGTGACATCATTTGTAAATTCAATTAAATAGGTTTTTCCCAACGCATGTGAACCATCAATCTCAACATACGACGGACACTTTGGTGAGCATTCATCAAACGCCTGTTGAATGGCAGTGCGTGCCTTCTTAAAGTCCTGCAGGTTGTTATAACAAAGGGCAATGTTGATTAAGACGCGATCTATTCCGCCTTTATCATTAAACTCGCGCTTCAGGTTCAGCGCTTTTTCATAGTAGCTAATAGCTTCCTTGTAGTTTCGGAGCTTATAAAAGACGAGGCCGATATTCGACAACGTAATGCTGACTTCAGCAGGCGACCCATACTTCTCCCGTTCAACAAGGGATTGAAAATGAAACTCTAATGCTTTCTCATAATTAGCCCGGGCGTTATAAGAAATTGCTATCGAGTTAAGCAGAAATCTTTCTTCTTTTTTGAAATTGTTTCGTTGCGCAATGCGAAGTGCTGACTCATATAATTTAAGTGCTTCATCAATCCTTTCGCTTCTTCGCAGTACACTTCCATAGGCAAGTTTCGCCCTGACGATCTTCATGCTGTCACCTGACAAAATACCGATCTCATTTAACTCATTGCCGTACTTTAAAGCCTTCTCAGGATCAACATCAAAAATATCGAAGGTCAAATCATACAACGGTTGAAAACGCTCGGCACTTTCAAGTGTAGGAACGATAGCTTCCAACGAATCCAGATACCGTTTTGATTGTCCAAATACGTTGCTTGCTAAAGCAACCAGCAGGCATGCGATTTTACAAAACTTTAACCAGCTATAATACACAAGTAATTAGGTAACGACATTTGTCCAGACCGTTGCGTTACAACACACGATCTTTGAAGCATAAAGTTAAGGATATCAACAAAAATACAACACCATGAAAAAATTCATTTTCACTTTGATACTTGCAGCAGCTGCGAGTATGACTATTACGTCTTGCACTGAAGAAGTGATCGCTCCAACAAATGAAACTGGAACAACCGGCGGCGGTAGCGGGGGCGGTACAGAAGATCCAAAGCCTTAGGCAATCAGTAAGAATTATCTTTTATCAGTCTATCGAATTATTATGAAAAAATTTTCAACAATCGTTCTTGTCGCTTCGGCAATGATCTTGCTTTCTTTTACGGTTACCAGCTCAGCGTCAGAACAAGAAGTGAAAATCGAAGAAACGCACGAATTGCTTTTCGAACCCAGAGGTGGGTACGCGTTGGAAGACAGCAAGATTTAACCGGCAGACTAAGCCGGTTAAGCTGCCATCCAGATTCAACTTACAAAAAATGTGTAAGGAAGTCAACATTTGTGTATTTACGACACAATGACCTAACGTTGAAGCAAAAGCTTTGCGCGAATTGTCCGCCTGCCTTGCATAGCGGTCACTATGTATATACCTCCGGGGAGGCCTTTTTGTAGTGCGGGCTTAATCTCAACGCTCATTTTAGTGGGGATTTCTGTTTTTTGAAATATTGACTTTCCTGACGGATCAAAAATTTGAACCGAAACAGGTACATCGGCGGTTTCTGTCCTAATGGTCACCACCACGTTATCAGATGTTGCCGGATTGGGATACGTAACAAGTTCAAAATCATTATTAGGTCCATCCGACGACACAACGGAAAGGCTATCAATTTGCGCTATCCGGCCGGAAGCAGTTGATGTGGTTACTTTAACGGGGTTTGACCACCTGTTCCACTGCGCCGAAGTTGGATTTGAGACCCTGCTAAACCTTGCCCGGTAAGTACCGGCAGTTTTCGCGACGTAAACATTACTCGCCGCGCCGGAAATAATAACGCCATTTCGCTCCCATTGATATGCGAAAAAACCTTCCGGCAACAGGAGCTTTGGATATATAGCTTTCGACGTATTGATAACTGTATTGCCTTTGGAAGGCGTGATATTCGCCTTATTTTGGGCTAACATCCATGAGAAGAACTTTGGCTCAGCGAACGCTTTGTGCCAACATGTATGTCCTACATCGGAGTAAACCGTATAGTTGACAATCGCGCCAGCGCCTTTTAAACTATTCACAAGACTGCTGGTGTATGCCGGCGTTGGACTCGAATCTCTGCCGCCCTGAAATACCCACATCGGGATTGATGCGACTTTAGGCTGAAGCTTTTGCTTTACAATGTTTGCATCATGAACCGCCGACATCGGCAGCGCCGCAGCAAATAACCAGTGCGCACGCTTTATCGCCTGGTAAGTGGCGAATCCGCCTATAGAAAGGCCATGGACATAGATGCGGTTTGGGTCGATTTTATATTTCTGTTGAATCAGTTGCACGAGCCGGATGGCATCCTGAACGTTTAGCGAATCCCAGACATTGAACATTTGCGGAACCACAACAAAACCTGGAAACGCTCTTGCTGCAAGGGTCGGATCGTGTGGGAGCTTTGATCCGGCAAGGTTTCGGGCATCAAGATGCACCTTTCCTCCTTGCTGAAGGTTGTGATCGTTGTTTAACAATTTGTGCGTCGCAGTACTCGGCGCTTTTGGACTATTCACATTGGGATCGTAAGACCAATTGGCATGATAGCAGCTATTGTAATAACAATTGGCACGTTCAACAGCACCATGCAATATCAAAATCAGTGGATAGCCGGCAGTGTAGCTCGCATTGTAGTTGACTGGTTTCAAAAGGCGATAGTTCATGACAAACTTATCCGCGGTTCCGTTCCTCATTCGCATGTTTCCCTGCGTGTAAGGATTGGAGTCGAAATTGGTCATCTTTAGAAACTTATTTGTCTTTACGCCTGGAGAACTTTCACGATAGCTGAATGTCTTGTTTTCTTGCAGGTAGTAATAATGCGACGAACTGATCTTCGTTCGAATGTCAAGTGTGCCGTACGGCATTGCAGTATTATAAAGGTATGATGATTTGACCTGGGCGATGCCTTGTGTACCCACGAGCATTCCCGATAATAGCAGCAGATAAAGATTTTTCATAGGTTCAAGTTTACTCCCACATTCCAACGCCTTCGATTGAAGCGATGTCTGACAGAAAAAACTTGTTCCTTCCTAAATGAAGAACTAGTGTTGGACAATAAGCTTTCGCAGAACCACCGCTGATCCCTGCACGACGCGAATAAAATAAAGTCCGGGTGCGAGATTATACGTATCCTTCAATTTAATATCGGATAATGATTCATCGTATGGAATCTGTTGGTATAAAACTTCTTTCCCCATCTGATCAGCGACACGAATCTCAAACGGCCGATGATTTCGCGAATGCAACCTCACAAAAATGTCCTGCCGATGTGCGGGGTTAGGAAACACATTCACTGAAAACATTTCCTGATCAGGTTCATTCGAAACAATCCTGCTGCTTTTCAGTATCTCGTCCGGTATGTTCATCCATTCGTTACCTGTATCAGGACCTTTGTACTGTACTACCAGCGTGTCCGTATCAGCATACTCGAAAAATTCAACTGTGATTCGGTGACCACCTTCATTGAGCGTAATTGCATTACTTGGTACCGTTTTGAAATTATGAATACCATCGTTGTTAACGATTTTCACATTGTTAAGACGTAGCTCGCTACCGTCGTCAGAGCCTGTGCTGAATCGATAGCTTCCGGGTGTGCTGATGTAGATATATCCGTCGAACCTGAAAGCATAGTAATCGTCCTGTGTCTTGGGTGCAAGCGTAAACTTCGGGACAAATCCTGTGTATTCAGTCAGTTCCCAGTTAACAGAGTCAAGTATTGGCCAATAGCCTGGGAGATGTTCATAGAACAACCCTGCAAAGCCAGAATTAAAAAACGTTGTCGCATCTTCACTTTCATTTTCGCCGAAATCAATTGCTTTTACTTGGAAGTGATAGGTCGTGTTGATTTGGAGATCCGATACTATCAGTGTTGTGTCGGTTGTTTCGACTGCGCCCACTTCGGAACTCACATTATAGGCCCGGATACCGCTGTTATCTTGTGCAGGTGACCATGACAACTTAATCTTGTCAAGCGCTACTCGTACCAAACGAAGATTTTCCGGAGCAGATGGAGGCTCGGAGTCTTCAGGTGTTGTTACAACAAGGGTCGATGTTCCAGCTGGCGCATAGGCCGACCGTGCCGGATCACCGACCGCTCGGACCTTATATTGATACTCCGTTGTTGGCTCGAGCCCGGTATCAGTAAACGACTTCACGTTTACATCTGTCAACACTGGCATTGTCCATGGAGAATATGATCCGTCGCCAAGCTTCTTTCTCCTCCATATTTCAAACCCATTTTCGTCACCAGAATTATCATTCCATTTAAGTGAAACGGAAGATGAAGTTGTGTTGTCGACGGAAAAATTTGTAGGAGCGTTTATGTTTTCAGGCGCCTGGTTATTGAAAAAGACGTGCGTTGCCGCGGATGGCTCACTACGGCACTGGTCGTAGTTTGAAATGACAAGGGTATATTCGCCGTTTCCTACGCATCCACTACCACATGCGCCTGGTTTAATGCCAATCATTCGCAGTGTGTCGTCCTGATCACCTGGCAAGTCGAGCAGCGTCCCATTCTTATACCAATAGTAATGCGCAGCCCCTTCATTTGATTGCAGGAAAGCTTCGTTAAGGCCATTCAGGTCTGGTAACTTAACAGTACCAATCTGCTCGATCTCGCTTACAGGTTGCGCGGCTTCGGTGACCTCGACTTCATCAGACCATTCATTCCACTCTGATGCGCTACCAGAAGCATTCAACCTGGAAAACCGACCTCGGTATGAACCGGTCGTTGTGGCGGTATATGACGCTTCATTTGCGCCGCTGATTGTTTGTCCATTTCGCTCCCATTGATAATCGACATATCCCTCAGCCATTCGAAGGAGTAGTCCTTCTGAGCTTCCTCCGGTGCAAATTGTCGGACTTCCGGCAAATGTATGCAGTTGAGATTTCCGATAGCCTAACATCCATGTGAAAAAGTCTGGTTCCTTATAGGCTTTGTTCCATGTCGTGTGACCAACATCTTCATATTCGGTGTATCGGACAACCGCCCCGGCGTCCCTAAACTTTCGGATATAATTTTTAGTCTTCGATGGCGTTGGTTGTTGGTCGAGCGCGCCCTGGAAGAACCACATTGGAATGTGTGCTACCTCGGATTCCATGTTCACATTTGTGATAAAACCATCACTTACTGCAGACATAACAACCGCCGCGCTGAACATCCATGGCGCCCGTTTAATGGCTTCGAAGGCCCCATGCGCACCATTCGATAATCCGTTGATATAAATTCTGTCTTCGTCAATGTTATACTTCTTGACAAGTAACCTGATGATTCTGATCGCGTCCTGTACTGCGCTGTTAGACCAACCGTTAAGGTTTTGTGGAAATAAAATAAATCCTGGAAATGCACGTTCGGGAAGTGATGAATCCTCAGGTAGTTTTCCGCCTGCAAGCGTTACCGCATCGAGATAAACCTTCCCACCATGAAGGAGATTGTGATCATTGTTCAGCAAAGGATGGTCCTCTTCTGTAGGAGCTGCCGGCGTATTTGTCACGGGTGAATAATCCGGCGTCGCGTGATAGCACTTGGAGTTCCAGCAATTGCCATGTTCTCCCGAACCGTGCATCATGATAATCAAAGGATAACCTTTATCGTAAGATGCGTTATAGTTCTCGGGTTTGAGGAGACGATAATTCATTATAAAGTAGTCAAGGTCACCATCCCGTTCCCGCAAATTACCCTCTTCGTAAGGACTGGAGTCCCATGAAGTCATGTCACGATACGTATTTGTTTTGGTGCCAGCGCTTTCGCGGAAACTGAATGTCTCACCCTCGCGCAAATAATAGAACCGGGTTTCTGACTTTGCTAATCGCAGATCGAGCGTTCCATACGGAGCGGATCCGTTGTAGATGTAACTGGTATCGACCTGGGCTGAACAAAAAACTGATAAGCTTAAAAACGCAATGAGCAGCGAAATTTTCATGTTAGTATATCTCCTTCTTCACAGATCAGTTGAGAAGTAAAAAAATATACCAAAGGCCGGTTAACGGAATAACGGGCCGTTAAAATGCGTTGAATATCCTATAAACAACTCGGCTCAGCGGCCGCGTGAACTTTATGTGCCTGCCTGGGTTTTAATTGCAGTACCTGGAACATTTCAGCATCCTGCACATACCCGGGGTTTGGAGTGGTCAACAACTTATCTCCGGCAAAAATTGAATTCGCTCCAGCCAAAAAGCAAAGCGCTTGTTCTTCAAGATTCATTCGAACACGTCCTGCAGATAATCTTACCATGGCCTTTGGCATGATAATTCGCACTGTCGCGATCATACGCACCATTTCCCACACAGAAACTTTTGCCTGATGTTCGAGCGGCGTACCTTCAACAGGCACAAGCGCGTTCACTGGGACTGACTCAGGATGTTCGGGTAGCGTGGCAAGCGTATGAAGCATTCCGATCCTATCCTCTTCTTTCTCTCCCATTCCGATTATTCCGCCAGAGCAAACAGAGATCTTCGCCTGCCGTACATTCTCAAGTGTTTCAATACGATCCTGATATGTGCGTGTTGAAATGATGTCGCCGTAAAACTCCTCGCTGGTGTCAAGATTATGATTGTATGCATACAGCCCTGCGTCCTTTAGTTTAAGCGCCTGCTCGTGTGTAAGCATTCCAAGTGTACAACAGACTTCCAGGCCAACAGCATTCACCCCTTTGACCATCTCAATCACTTTATCGAAATCACGGTTATCTCGGACTTCGCGCCAGGCAGCACCCATGCAAAAACGAGTGCTTCCGGCTTCCTTTGCTTCCATCGCTTTGTTCAGCACCTCACCGACCTCCATCAGCTTCTGCACTTTCACATCGGTGTGATATCGCGCAGCTTGTGGACAATAGGAGCAGTCTTCAGGGCATCCGCCAGTTTTTACTGACAACAACGTACACACCTGCACTTCGCCAGTTTCATGATGCTCGCGGTGTATTGTAGCAGCGCGATAAATCAGTTCAAGTATAGGGCTGTTATAAATTTCAGCGATCTCTTGTCGGGTCCAATTATTACGGATCTTGGTCATGATGGTTCTTAATGAATGGTTAGTTCAAATGGCATACGCGCCTGTTCACCTTGAAATGTTTTTATTTTCTCAAACTGCGTATACCATGGATAAAGATCGCCGAGTTCTTCTTTCACCAACTGAACCTTCGCGTTTTCTTCAAGGCGTGAAACCAGCTCTTCAAAGAACGGTCTCTCCTGTGGAAAGAACTTCAGTTTATAATCTTTTTCAATGCCGGCCTTCACTGCAGCAATGCGTACTGCATCATCGAATCCACCAAGCATGTCAACAAGCTTGTGTTCTTTCGCTTGCACCCCTGTCCAGACTCTTCCTGACGCAACTTTTTTCAGCTCTTCAAGTGGCATATCTCGTCCCTCCGCTGCTTTTGTTGCAAATGTTTCATAATGCTTATCGAGCGAACGTTGCCAGAATTGCTTCTCTGTG
Organism: Chryseosolibacter sp.; assembly: GCA_035628595.1. Taxonomy (GTDB): domain Bacteria; phylum Bacteroidota; class Bacteroidia; order Cytophagales; family Cyclobacteriaceae; genus Chryseosolibacter. The sequence continues at coordinate 14,165 of DASPJN010000171.1, read as the reverse complement.
TCTGAAAGTGGTCTTGTCACTGTGTACATTTCTCCAAACTTTCCGGTTCTTACTTCGTCGAAAGTGATACCCAGTTTGTTGCCAAGAAAATCACTCATATCGAACATCACACCAAAAATCCCAATCGATCCGGTAATGGTATGTGGCTGCGCTACAATCGTATCACATCCCATCGATAGATAATATCCACCAGACGTTGCGTAGTCTCCCATCGAAGCAATTATTGGCTTAGCTTTCTTCGCGAGCTGAACCTCACGCCAGATCATATCAGAAGCACGGAATTCACCGCCAGGAGAATTCACTCTCAGTACAATCGCTTTTACATCATCGTCTTCGCGCGCCTTGCGGATCTCCTCAACGAATTCCTCACCGCCTATAACATCGTCGCTTTCGCCTTCGCCAGGCATGATGGTTCCCTCTGCAACAATAACAGCAATTTCGTTCTTGCTTTTCTTATAACCTGAGAAGCTCTTTCTGTACTTCCCGTAAGAGATGAATTTCATATCCCTGGTTTCATCTACACCCAGTTTCTGTTTTAGCACTGCGTCAAATTGATCTTTGTACAGCAACGAATCAACGAGATTCATCTCAAGCGCAGCGCTTGCATCACGCACCAGCATGTTGTCGGCAATGTCTCTCAATTTTTCGACGGGAACTGCACGCTCTTGTGAAATTCTGTTAAGTACGTGATCGTAAATCGAATTGATAAGTTCGGTGAGCTGAAGTCGATTCTCCGGGCTCATTTGCTCTAAAAGAAAAGGCTCAACAGCACTTTTATATTCTCCTACACGAAAGACCTGCGGTTTGATCTCAAGTTTGTTTAGCATTCTTTTAAAGAAACCAATATCCACAGTTAAGCCGTTAAATTCGATATCTCCTTCCGGATTCAAGTAGATTTTATGTGCAGCAGTAGCCAGATAGTATGCTGGTTCTGACATTACTTCGCCATAACTGATAACCCACTTACCACTCGTGCGAAAATCAATTAACGACTCACGGATTTCTTCGAGAGATGAGAACCCAGCCTGTGGATAACTTACATCGAGATAAATGCCTTGAATATTAGCATCGGTCTTTGCGTGTGCGATGGCCTGCTTTAGTTGAAGTACCCCAATGTTAATCTGATCTCCCCCGGGAACAGGCAGTCCTGCCAGGGGATTTTCTTTTTGCAGTTCCGAAATTTCACCATCCAATTCAAGATGCAACACCGAGTTTTCTGCAACAACAACCTCTGTTTCGGAAGTCATTCCACCAACGATGGCGCCGAAGATAATAATTGATAAAATCGTGAAAACAACGAGTGCTGTTAATGCCCCCAGGCAGGAGGAGAAAAATGCCTTTCCAAAGCTCATACTGTGCAATTAAACCCCAAAAGTACAATAGTAAACCGAATAAAAAAGTAAGTTTACACGAAGCTCGAAATGGAAAGAGTCATTTATCTTTTACTCGGGAGTAATCAGGGAAATCGGTTTGAAAACCTGTCCCGCGCGCTCCAAATGGTTGATCAAACTGTCGGTGAAATTATCCAAAAATCAGCCTTATACGAGACTGATGCATGGGGGAATGAAGAGCAGTCTGTTTTTGTTAATCAGGTGATCCAGATAGAATCGGATCTTGACCCGCATGCGTTGCTATCGAAAATTTCAACAATAGAATCAGCAATCGGAAGGATACGAACAGTAAAATGGGGCCCGCGAATCATTGATATTGATATCCTTTTTTTCGGAGACCAAATCATTAATGTAGAGGATCTCACAATTCCACATCCTGGTATCCCCGAAAGAAGATTTACACTCGTTCCGCTCTGCGAAATCGCGCCTGATTTTATTCATCCTCAGCTAAAAAAAACAATGCAGCAATTACTTGCTGCATGCCCGGATCCACTTCCAGTGCGAATGTTGAACAACACTAAATGCTGATCGCCTCAACTGATGGTGATATTTTCTTAACGAGGCCCTGTAATACTTTTCCGGGGCCACATTCAATATAAGTGGTCGCACCATCGCTGGTCATTTCCTGTACTGACTGAGTCCACCGAACGGGAGCCGTCAATTGATCGATCAGATTTTTTTTGATCACCGACACTTCAATTGAAGGCTTCGCATTTACATTCTGATAAACAGGGCAAATCGGTTTGCTGAATGACGCTTTTTCAATTGCTGCGGCAAGTCTTTCTTTCGCCGGCTCCATCAATGGCGAGTGAAATGCTCCGCCCACCTGCAATGGAAGCGCACGCTTTGCGCCTGCTGCCTTTAATTTCTCGCAGGCAATCTCAATGCCTTTGATTGAACCTGAAATGACAAGCTGACCAGGACAATTATAATTCGCTGCGACGACAACTTCGTCGATTGAGGAGCAGATCTCTTCTACAATGCTATCATCAAGACCTAATATCGCAGCCATCGTTGATGGATTCATCTCGCATGCGAGTTGCATGGCATTTGCGCGTTGCGAAACCAACGACAAACCTTCTTCGAAAGAAAGCGTTCTGTTTGCAACAAGTGCTGAAAATTCACCGAGAGAGTGACCTGCAACCATATCCGGACGAAATGTTTCCGCAGTTAATGCAAGTATTGTCGAGTGAATAAAAATAGCAGGCTGGGTAACTTTGGTTTCCTTTAGTTCATCTGCCGTGCCCGTGAACATGATTGACGTGATATCGAAACCGAGAATTTTATTTGCAGTTTCGAACATTGCCTTCGCAGCAGGTCGATTTTCATAAAGATCTTTACCCATTCCGGTAAACTGCGCGCCCTGGCCAGGGAAAATGTAAGCTTTCTTCATTGTAGCTCTCGATTAAGCCACAAAAATAAAAAAATCCACGTGTTCTCTTAACGAATCAGGTGAACCCACCCTTTAAAGGTTTGCTTTGCCACTTGTGGATTCGATGTCTCGAAGGTTACTATTGCTGTATAGAAATACACCCCGCTGGAAAGATCACTGCCATCCGAGGCGCGGCCATCCCAGTCTATGTAAATTGATCGGTTCTCATTTCCGAGCTCTGATTCATATTCAAACACTTCCTTTCCCCATCTGTTGAATACGCGAAACTCAACATCTCTTACAAAACGTGCGCATTTCAATGCAGTTTGGTCCGGGTCGGCTGCGCACTCTCCAGGTGTGGGCGCTTCTCCACCCGAGTCCGAATTTCCGTAAGCACTAAACTTTTCATTGCAGCCATCGCGGTTTGGTGTAAACACGTTTGGCAATTCATAATAAGGGCAATTATCAAAGCAAACCGGATCACTTATTTCACCGATATTGCCCGATCGGTCAACCGCTGCAATCTTGTAACATCCTGCATATGACGTCAGATTGTTTCGGTGAACATAGAAGGTATCTCGAACCTGAATTGGATCATTATTCTGATCACGTAACTCATCAAATTTTCCGTCATTGTATCGCGAAAAATAAATCTTGTAATAGGCAATGTCTGTTCCGCAGTCCGTCTCCGGTCTATTCCATTTAAAAATATTTTCAAAGAGATTGATATCACAACTAAGCTGCTGCACATCGTTACAGTCAAGAGCGTTCACTGCGATTGGGGTAAGCGGCTTGCAAGGCGGTACGCTATCGCCTGGCTGTGTGCAAACAATCTGCGAAAAGTTTCTTAATGGATCACGTGCTGCTATTAAAGGATCATCGTTTCCATAACTACCAAACGTTTCAACGGCGTAGCAATACATTTGACCACCCTCGAGGGGGCCGTCATCGACAAAAGTAAAACCCTGTCCTGTGACATCGACCTGGACAAGCTCATCGAGTTGCACAGGGTCGGTGAAAACGTCACCCTCACCCTGTTCCTGCCTGTAAATGACGTGAGGAAGACCAATCTGATTTGACCATGGAACTTCAGCGCGCCACGTCAGCTGAATACTGTTCAGTTGTGACTGTGCTTCTAGTCTCACAGTCGATGCAACAGTCGATGTATCGATCACGTCATCCTGTGCATCGAATGCGATGACACGGTAATTATAAATCTTGTCCTGCGTGTTAAGTCCGATATCGGTGCGTTCCGTCAGGGAGGTTGAAGTAACAACATCCGTCAGGTTTATGTCGCCTGTAAAGCCTTCAGCACGCATAACCCGATAGCTATAAGGCGGTGGAAATAAAATGGCATCTGCCTCGTATGGCTCTACCCATTCTATCCTGACTTCACCATCCGTTGAATGCGTTTTCACAACGCTCACCTTTGTGATAACCGGTTCGTCCGAAAGCATGTCGATACAGACTTCTTCTGAGACAAGGCTTTCTCCTCCGCGCGGTAGCGGAAACGTTGCGACAAGGCGATAACAGTATACCGCGCCGGCTGCAAGACCCATACCATCGTTTGTATCTGTATGATTCACCTGATCGATTGGCAGTTCCGCGATCATTGTGTACCCAAGATTAGGTGGCATTCCTGTTTGACACGTGTCGGGCTCAAAGGCAAGGCTGTCCACTCTTCGCCAAACCTGCATAAATTGTGCATTGTCGCAAACATATTCATCCCATCTCAACGAGACAGAATTATTCGCAGCATGTGCAATTGGGTTCACATCAGCAAATTCCGGCTTCGGGCCAACAACTTTAATAAACCATGTTTTGAATGTGACAAGGTCCGGCCCCGTTGCCGCGTCGTCGGTAATCTTGAAAACAACCTGGTATGGCTGAGCGCGTACGTGAAGACACTCGGTTTGCCACGCGAATTGCAATTCAGCAGGAGGGCTCGACATTTGATACACTGGTGGATCGGGCGAGTATTCAGCCTGTCCTGCAGGTTCAAGTAAATCGAATATTTCAGAAAACGCTTCAATTCTCACAGATTGATTTTCAGGATCGATCCCAAAAATCGTTTCGTTTATTATCTCTCCTGCAACAACGCAAATATCTTCTGGCACAATGAGATCAGGCCTCTTGTTCTCGCATTCTTCAACAATAATCTGCATATCGCGCCGAACATATCCGATTGACACCCACTCGCCATCAATATAGCGCCATTCGCGAATGAGAAAGGCTACATTGTACTCCCCTGCCATTCCAGGGGCATCCCAGGTAAGCGTTCCATCCGCAGGATTGATATTGAAAGTCGGTGGCCCGGTACCGGCTTCATTTCCGGTTGAGTAATTTTCATAAAATTCCGGTGCATTCGGATCGCGATAGTTAATCACAGTCGCGTTCCTACCACGAAAAGGCACTAATAATTCATACGAAAGACTGTCACCATCCAAATCAAACGCGCCCGGGTTATGAGTCCACGCAACGCCCGTACAACCGATATCGATCGGATGCACCTGGAGAACAGGTGTGTTTAAATTGCATCCGAAATAAGGATCAAGGGTAATCTGAGTTTCAATGTAAAATCTTGTTTCAACTGACCCGTCCATGTTAACCACACCTTCATTGCGATTAGGCTCGCTGTAACTGATTACATAGGTAGAGTTTGCCGGATATGTATGCTCCCATTGAAAAGCGACATATCCAACGCCCGGAGGAAGCCCTGGTAAAGTGCTGTTTGCTATTTCATCGATAAGAATCCCGGGGCGCCCGTCACCATCAGGATCGCTCCCATCACCAAAATCAAGGATATCATCTTCCCCGCCCACTTTGACATCCGTGTTATCGGTGTTTGTGTAAATACGAACGAAAATAATGAAGGTGAGACTGTTGCAATTTTTTCGAATTGCTGTGATCTGGCCTGCGCGGAGGTGTGTTGCGAACAGGTTACTGGTCAACACCAAGGACAAAACCACGATCAGGCAGGTCTTAGATAATAGACTAGGCTTCATTTTATAAAGATCGAAAAAGTTTGTACCAGCATTAAATATTTGGTGGGGTTATCCTGTGTTTCAGCTTAAAAACCGCTGTAATGTAACGGTAAGAGGTCATAAATTATTCTGACCGTATCAAAAAACTTTGGCTATTTACAACGTTTTCCCTGATCACTGAGTCTATTAGGCACCTAATTCTCATGATTCGTTGATTTTCCGACGAGCAAAATTTCCTGTTACCTATGGCTGAAGAATTATATTAACAGGTAACCAACATAACAGAAGTGAAATTAGATCATCCGAAAATGCAGGCTTTATTACGAAAAAGAGAAAATGAATTACAGAAACTTCTCAAGCAGATGAAAGACGACAAGTTGTCAAACAGCACGCTGTTTAAGAACCTTGAAGAGGAGTTGGACACAGTGAAAAGTAAAAGACTTATTCAGAAGGAACATTAAATTACGCCTTCAAAGAATAACTTCATGCGCGTTGTCAAAGAACTCACCAGCCAGGGTATTAAAATCACCATCTATTCATGGAATAATAAATACCTGCTAAAGTTCGAACAGGGGCTGCTCGAGCAGACTTTTAAAGTCAAGGAAACCGACGTGATTGATGACAGCGAACTATTAGCCATGATCGATGAGGAATTTATTCAAAAAGTAATGCAACAGTTTGATTTAATGGCTGTTGCATTATCAGAAACACAGAAACGAAATCTGGGATAACGTTTTTACCGCAATCGCGAAATTGTATTATTTTGCGTCCCCGATGGAAGTAGCTGAAAAGAAAAATAAGAATAAGAAGTATAAACCCATCCTTGACGGTATTCCTGACTGGCCCGTGTACCAGCTCAGTAAAAACCGCAAAGAGTTTGTAGAGGAAGTAGCGCAAAAGTCCTTCACACATGTGAAGCAGTCGCGACCTACAACGAAGCAAATGCTCGACGAGCTTGAAGCTACCGTATACAGGGAGCAACAGCGCATGAAGCGGAACCGCTGGCGCGTAGACGCTGTTGATGAACCTCGCTTTTGGACACGCATCAAAGAAGACCTCGTCGCACTAACCAATAAGACTACAGAAGAAACGCAGGCCAAAGCCGATGAGCTTTTGTACAGAATTGTGCTGCGCTACGCAGACGAGATTGCAGGTAATTTTAAGCCGAGTTCATATCGCCTCACGAGAGAGTTAGTTAAATTCTGGTTCTCGCGTTTATTGAATGGCGCGCGGGTAAAGAAGTTCGGAGCGTTTTTTAGGAGCCGCTACACCTTACGGGATAAGATTCACATTGTTGGCAAAGTTGAACAGCTTCGTAACCTGGCCAAACAAGGCACTGTTGTGATGGTGCCAACACATTTCAGCAACCTGGATTCTATTTTGATCGGATGGGTGATTCACTCCCTCGGCATGCCAGCTTTTATTTACGGCGCCGGACTAAATCTGTTCAATATCAAGATATTCGCTTACTTCATGAACAGCCTTGGCGCATACAAGGTTGATCGCAGGAAGAAGAATATTCCTTACCTGGAAACACTAAAAACGTATTCAACGCTAGCAATCCAAAAAGGAGCGCATAGTTTGTTTTTTCCGGGTGGCACACGGTCCCGCTCAGGCATGCTCGAAAAGCAATTAAAGCTTGGTCTTCTTGGATCAACAATCGAAGCGCAGCGCAACCTGTATCTCGACAATCCGGAGCAAACGGAAGTGCGCAAGATTTTCATCGTGCCGGTAACGCTGAACTATCATTTCGTTTTGGAGGCACCTGACCTGATTGACGAATATCTTTCTGTCAAAGGACAGGATAAGTATCTGCCCGAGCAGGACAAATATGGAAGCTGGCAACTCATCCAGTTCCTGTTTAAATTTTTTACGAAAGGATCGAACATTTCTGTGTCGATTGGAAAGGGTCTCGATGTACTCGGAAACTATGTCGACGAAAGCGGGAACAGCCTGGACGCGCAGGGAAGAGTGATCAACACACGCGACTACTTCCTTACTAACAATGAAGTTTCGATTGACAAACAACGCGAAGATCAATACACGCGGATGCTCAGTCAAAAGATCGTCTCTGAATATCACCGGATCAATCGTGTTTTTGCCAGTCATTTGGTAGCGTTTGTTGCTTTCGATCTTTGGCAGAAAAAGCATGCGAAACTTGACCTGTTTGGCATGTTAAGACTTCCCGAGGAAGATCTCGTGTTGCAGTATGACGAGTTCAGGGCAACCTGCAAACAAGTTCGGAAGCAGATCTATCGTTTAAAAGAGGAAGGGAAAGTTAACCATGCGACACACCTCAAAGGCAATATCGATCTCGTTATTCGACACGGTCTTGAAAATGTTGGTATCTTTCACCTGAAGAGACCGCTTTTGTTAAACAAAGAAGGAAATATCATCACGCAAGATTTAAATCTCCTCTACTATTACCACAACAGGCTTTCAGGGTATGACCTCGAAAAGTTCATCGGATGATAAACCCGTCGGTGTAATCGGGGCCGGAAACTTCGGAAGCGCTGTTGCAAATCTTCTTGCTCCACAGCGTAAGGTTTTACTGTATGCCCGCGATGAAAACGTGGTTGACCGCATTAACACTCTCCGTGAAAATCGCGGTCACGTCATGCATCCCAATGTATTTGCCACAAATGACCTCGAGGGCGTAGCGAAAGCGTGTGACGTACTTTTTCCCATAGTACCGTCAGCGCATTTTCGTTCAATGATGCGGAGACTCTCTCCGTATCTTCACCCATACCATATTCTCATTCATGGAACAAAGGGATTCGACATTCAACTTCCGTCGGGCGAGACGATCGATTCCTCCGCCTCACTGAACAGGACACACGTGAAGACGATGAGCGAGGTGATCATGGAGGAGAGTGTCGTTGTGAGGGTAGGGTGCCTGGCGGGACCGAATCTTTCGAAAGAACTCGCGGCAGGGCAGCCCGCTGCCACTGTTATTGCCAGTCATTTCAACGAAGTGATTACGCTCGGCAAGAAACTGTTGCGCAATGAAAGTTTCCAGGTGTATGGCAATAATGATCTTGTTGGTGTTGAACTCGCCGGTGTGCTTAAAAACATTATCGCGATTGCAGCGGGTGCACTCAGCGGCATGGGCTACGGTGAAAATGGAAAAGGTTTACTGATCAGTCGCGGGATGGTTGAAATGATCTACCTCGGCCGCGCGTTAGGCGGGAACACAAAGGCTTTTTTGGGAGTTGCCGGCGTTGGCGACCTTGTAACAACATGCAACAGTAATCTCAGTCGTAACTTTACGGTAGGCTACCGGCTTGCAAAAGGAGAAACACTGCAGCAAATTCTCGCAACCACCGACGAAGTTGCCGAAGGCATCCATACTGTTAAGATCGCGAAAAAATGTGCAGACTATTACCAGGTGAAGGCACCGATCACGGCAATGTTATTCAAGGTGCTGTTTGAAGATCTGACAATGCAGCAAGCCCTTCAGTTTTTAATGCGTTACCCGCTGAACGTCGACATTGACTTCCTTTAAAGAAAACTCACAGACTTTTTCTGATTTTTTCTGCTGCTTCAGCAAGCTGCTCTTTCGAGGGATTTAATTTTGGCCGCGTAAAGTTCAGGTCATCCATTGTGTTCATCGGTACGAGATGAATATGCGTATGCGGAACTTCCAGTCCGATGACTGCGACACCAACGCGTTTACATGGAATGGATTTCTTTATTGCAACGGCCACTTTTTTAGAAAAGACATTTATATCAGCAAGCGTCTGATCATCGTGGTCAAAGAGATAATCAACCTCCTTCTTCGGAACAACAAGCGTATGTCCGATAACCAAAGGACTGATATCAAGGAACGCAATGAATTGATCATCTTCAAGAATGATATGCCCCGGAATTTCGCGATTGATGATCCTAGTAAAGATGCTCGCCATAACTAAGCAGTTATGTTCATGATTTCAAATTCCATTTCTCCGGCAGGTGTCTTGATTTTTGCAGTTTCACCTTTCTTCTTGCCAAGGAGTCCCTTTCCGATTGGAGACATGGTTGATATTTTGCCGGCTTTCAAATCCGCTTCCTCCTCCGAAACCAGTGTATACGTTACCGAAGCATTGTTCTTTTTATTCTTGATCGTAACCTTTGACAGTATGGAGACTTTCGAAGTATCAATGTTATTCTCGTCCAGCAAACGCGCGTTGCTTACAAGGTCCTCCAGTTGCGCGATCTTTGCTTCAAGATGTCCCTGCGCATCTTTCGCGGCATCGTATTCCGCGTTTTCGCTCAGGTCGCCTTTGTCACGTGCCTCAGCAATCTGCCTTGCAATATTCGCACGGCCTTTTCCCTTGAGTTCAGCCAACTCATTTTTCAATCGTTCAAGACCGTCTTTGGTGTAATACGATATTTTACTCATGACTTAATCTTTTTAGAAATTTTATCACAATCGTGAAAAAAAGAAACAACGGTCTCGTCTCTGAGACCGTTGTTGACACAAAGTTAATATTTTTATTTCTAAACCAAAATCAGGTGCCTACAAGTTCCGGCAGGTTCGTTTTTATCTGAGCCAGAATATCCTCATCAAACTTTGCCAGATATAACGTTTTTACCTTTGAAAGCTGTTCGACGGTCAAGCCTTTTGCTCCACGCAAATCCGCTTTGTACAAACTTGCGTTTTCAAGATCGGCGCCCATGAGATAACAGTTTTGAAGATTTGCCTCCATCAAAAATGCGTTGTTAAAAGTCGCTTTAATTAAAAAAGCATTTTCGAACTGGGATTTTATCAAAAATGCGTCTTTAAAATTAGCGCCACTCGCGTAAGCACTTTTAAGATTTGCCTGATTTAAATTCGAGTTCTCAAAGTTAGTTTGGTTCAAACGTGCGTTCTCAAGATTTGCTTCGATCAACGATGACTGGCAAACATTCGCAGAGTTAAGATTTGATCCCGAAAGATTTGCATAGTTCAGGTTTGTGCGCGGCAGGTAACAATTTACAAGGTTGATATCATGGATCTTGTGACGATTTAAACGCTTGATATTACCAACAGTTCTAAATGCCGCTTCTTCTGATTCCCATAGCCGAAAATCGTCAATCTCATCTTTATAAGTGCGAATACGCTGTCGGATATCGCCGTTCTGATTCAGCCAGAATAAAAGAATACCGATCACGGCAATATCGAAGATCATTCCATGCGCTTCAGCGAGTACTTGCTGAATAAAAGTGTCGAAGTCGCGTATATAATAAGGAAGGCTTAATCCCAGAACCAGAATTGCCATCAGAACCAACACAATAGTTGAAGTGAGAAGGGGTTTTTCTATTACTGAATTATAAAATTCAGACCATTGTTTCACTTTTTTTTCTAAAAAACCCATAGCGACTTTTTTTCAAAACCTAGCCAGGACTGTACGGTCTTAGCATCTTGATCTTGTTGACCAAAGCTACATTTATTTTTTCGTGCGATTCGAATGTCCATCCCGCAATGTGCGGGGTGAATATTACATTAGGCTGAGCTTTAAGATAATTTAAAGTTTGCAGTTGTGCTTCTGGAATCTGATTTAATTTCTCGTTTTCGAGAACATCAAGGCCTGCAGAACGCACTTTTCCATCGCGCAACGCAGCCACCAATGCCGAAAGCGAAACAATTTCGCCTCTCGCAGTATTAATGAAGACAATATTTTTTGCGAAGCGGTTGAAATATTGCTCGTTCACCATCATCCTTGTTTCATCTGTTAAAGGTATATGAAGACTTACAATGTCACTTTCACGGAAAATGGTTTCCATATCAACCTCGGTCACGAAATTGTCGGCAAACTGCCGTTTATATTTATCATACACCAAAATCTTACATCCAAATCCTCGCAATCGCTGCGCGAAGGCCTTTCCCATATTCCCATATCCGATGATGGAGACGGTCTTATTCATGATCTCTTCTCCCCTGTTTCCTTCGCGATCCCATATCATATTTCTCACTTGCTCATTTCCTTTCGGAATTTTTCGTAAAAGCGACAAAAGAATACCGACCGTATACTCGCCAACGGCATCCCTATTGCCCTCTCCCGCATGCAACACTGCAATGTTTTTTGATTGAAGATATCCCAGGTCAAGGTTGTCAAGTCCTGCGCCGGCACGTCCGATAAATTTCAGTGTTGGCTGCTCGCCGAGAAGTGCACGATCAACAAAGGTTTTACTCCTGATAATAAGTCCCTGGTAATTCGGAAGTGATTTCTGTATTTCTTCGCGACCCATTTCTGGCTGATAATCAAACTGCCATTGTGCATCTTCAAGCAATGGAAAAATGCTTGGGTGCATAACGTCAACGATCAGGCATTTAGGCAAACTCATATCAGCAGAAAATGAACAGTTACAAAATAGATCGTAAGGCCCAGGAGATCATTGATCGTGGTGATGAAAGGGCCGGCTGCCAACGCAGGATTGAAACCCATCCTGTCCAGGATCAATGGTGTTAACGTTCCGACAAATGAAGCAAAGACAACAACACTAAAAAGCGCTATCGAGACGATCAGCGATAAGCTGTATCCGCCAAAAAGAAATGTATTCGCAACGAGAACAAGCGCTGATAAAACAAGCGCGTTCAACAAAGCCACAGAAAATATTTTCACGAAACGCTTCCATGAGCCTTCATTGACGTACCCCGGATTCGCAAGGCTTTGCACGATCAATGAAGACGATTGAATCCCAACATTGCCACCAGTTGCCTGAATCAAAGGAATAAAAAAAGCGATCGCCGTAACGGTTGTAAGTTCAGCTTCAAAGAAGCCCATGAACTTCGCGTTCACCAAACCGCCAATGATACCGATTAACAGCCACGGAAGGCGTGCGCGCGTGTTCATCCACACACTGTCATGTTCTTCAACATCCTCGCTGATACCGGTCATGAGTTGACGTTCCTCCTCTGCATGCTCTGTAATTACGTCAACGATATCGTCAATCGTAATTCTTCCTACGAGCTGATTGTGGACGTTAACCACCGGGACAGACTCCAGGTCGTATTTGCGCATCACCTCCGCCACTTCCGTATCCTCCTGAAACGTCTGCACGCTAATAATTTCTTCGTCGTAGATGTCGGCTACGATTGTTCGCGCATCTGAAATAATCAGGTCTCCGAGTGGAACTTTACCCAACAGCTTGTCATCAGCATCAACAACGTATACGGTGTAAAACCGCGACACATTCTCCGCTTGCTTGCGGATCTCATCCACACATTGGACTACTGTCCAGTTTACACTTGCCTTAATGAGTTCTTTTTCCATTAACCCACCAGCCACGTTTTCTTCATAGCGAAGAAGCTCCGTTACCTGCGTTTGCAATACCGGATCAAGAAACGAAAGGACTTCCTCACGTTTTTTGATCGGCAGTTCATGAAGAATGTCAGCCGTGTCATCTGAAGCGAGCTGATTCAGCAAGTGAGCAAGTTCGGTGGGCTCGTAAATCTTCAGGAACTTCCGGCGAGTGTCCGATTCAAGGTCGTTGATGATCTCCGCCTGAACTTCAAACGAAAGCAAAGCCAGCGCATACTTGGATTCAGCAGGGTCAAATTCATAAAGTAATGCTGTGATGTCGGCGGGTTGAACGCCGGCTAATGTATCGCGGATAAAGGTTTCATCGTGATTGTCGAGGGCTTGCTGAAATCGGTCGCGATACTCTTTGCTTAGTGCGAATTCAACTACTGGTTGCTGCTCCACGACTGTCCTCAATTATACGTGTAAGACCGATAAAATCATCAACGGAAAGTTGCTCTGCACGCTTATCAAGTAACGGCAGAGAAGAAACATCCCCGGCCAAATTTAGATTTTTTAGCGCGTTGCGCAAGGTTTTGCGTCGGTTATTGAAACCCTGTTTCACGACCGCAAAAAACATCTTTTCATCGCACGCCAGGTGCGTACGTTGGTTCCGTCTTAAACGAATCACTGCCGACATCACTTTGGGCGGAGGCGTAAAAACACCGGGCGATACTTTGAACAAAAAGTCAATATCGTAAAATGCCTGTAGCAGCACACTCAGGATTCCGTATGTTTTATTTCCGTGGCGTGCTGCAATTCGATCAGCCACTTCCTTTTGAAGCATGCATACAATCTGGTCAACGTTGTTTCGATGCTGAAGCACTGAAAAGAAAATCTGTGATGAAATGTTATAAGGGAAATTTCCAATGATGCCGAACGACTCACCGAATACCTGCGAAAGATCTATCGATAAAAAGTCTCCCTCGATAATATCATCCGCAAGAGCGGGATAATTTTTACGGAGGTATGCAACAGAGTCGCGATCGATCTCCACAACTTTCAGGTGAATCTGTTCCTTTCGGAGGAGGTATTGTGTCAGGACGCCCATTCCGGGACCTACTTCGAGTACGCGGTTTTTTCCTTCACGTAAAAGAAAACTATCAACGATTTTCTGTGCGACACCCTGATCGTGAAGAAAATGCTGGCCTAAACT
>DASPJN010000170.1:0-43487 GCA_035628595.1 Chryseosolibacter sp. | reverse complement strand
ACTGCTTTCCGTTGGACAATTTTTAAGAATATTGGTATCAGCGCCGGAGCAGAACCAGAAAAACGAAGTGATCTTTTGCATGGAGGAGAAACGTGATATGAGCGTCGTTATTGCTTACCAATCAACATGCCACGCTTATGGAGATGAGCAGAGGACAAATTTCGCGTGATGATTGTGGTGCCGTCCGTAATTCCGTACAAGTAACTGTTCGGTTTTGATCATGGTGGATCTTTGCGGATGCTTCGAATTTAACGCCACGCTAGGCTTGCACGCGCGTATCATGCAACCGTTTCGGGGTCGGGCGCTCCAATGGAGCAATGATATATTGATAGTTCGCGATGGGCGTTGCCCCCGCTGGGAAATGTCGCCCTTACAGGGCTTGGCGAGCGTATCGAATTTTTGAGGTATTGTATGTGACCCCTTTGGGGGCTGAACCTTCATTGCAGCGATGTTCGGCGATCGCATAATAAATAAGATGCTTCGCATTTACGTCAAGCTAATTTGAAGCCATCGATCCCGAAGGAATCACATGTAAATAGAACTCCCGATGAATAACACGCGACCCTGAATGCAAGGCTGAAGTTAAAAGCGTTCACAACCTTAAACATTAAACCTTAAACATTGAACTACATTGAATTTAAACCGCTACGCTTTTCCGGAGCCTGCGGAAAGTTGGTATGTTAAATAATACCAGCGCTGCAAGAATTATCATGTAGCCAGCGAGCTGAAGAATCGTAACTTCCTCCCCAAACACAATAAACGCAACCGAGAAGTTAATAATCGGATTCAGGTACATAAGAATACCAATCGTTGCCGAATTGATTTTGTTCAAAGCAAAAAGATTGAGAAACAAAGGCACCACTGTAAACACGCTCGCAATAATGAAAATGACGCCGTAAAAATAGCCTTCGGTTGGAAGCGTGGGCACAAGCGTGCTATATGCAAAGCTGAAGATGACGAAGGAAAACATGATTTGTACACCAAGCACGGCGAGTCTATCAAAGCCCTGGTTCTTCCGTTGCGAGATCAGGTACAACGCATACGTTAAGGCTGTTACCAGACTGTAGCCGATTTCGAGCAAGGAGTGAAAGCCGATCATGATACAGCTGATGGCGCACAAGGCAACCGCGATCCATTGTATCCGCGTTAGATTTTCCTTAATGAGAATATAACCGAGCACCGCGGTAAGCACGGGGCAAATGAGGTACGAAAATGACGCCGTCTTAATGTTGACGTGGTTTACAATATAGATGAAGATCAGCCAGTTCATCGTCAGTAACAATCCCCCGACAAGCGTCAATACCGTGATGGATCGTTTCTGCAAAGAAGTTAAAGCCATAAATTTATGCATGTTGTCGGCAAGGGCCTTTCGCCGAAAGCCGAACATAACAACAATAAGGATCAGTAATGCAAACAAGATCCTGAAATACAGGATCTGCCCAGACGTATATTCAATTAAGCCGCGCAGCGGTATTGCAAAGAATCCCCAGATAATAAAAGCCGTAATAGCGGCGGTGAAATGCTTGCTGTTGTCCCTCATACAATTCCGGCGCGAAGATATGCGAAATTACAATCGGGTCGGATTCTGTTAGACGTCTTTAATTATAGGGTTATCCAGCTGTTTGACTTTCTTCTCCTCCACTTTCGTGATGACGCGGTCTTTCTTAATATCGACCTTGATCAAAGCATACAAGCTCATGTAAATATTCGCAATCCAAACCAGTGCGAAACCTGCAATTAGATACCCGCGCCAGTCATCGTACAACAGTTGATAATGTGTAATGACTAACATAAAGATGGTGACATAGTGGCTGAAGCAGTACTCACAAGTAAAGAGATAAAAGAATTTGCGTTCAAAAAGCGTCTTTCCCTCGTGACTTCGCTTCACACAATATTCCCTGGGCTCACGAAACACCTCTTCATGCGTGATCGTCCAGGCGATACAAGCGACAGGGATCGCCAGCACGAATAGCCAGATGATTTGAATATGCAGTTCCATTGATCGCGTGTTCAAAAAGCAAATGCCAAAGAGAACCGACGGCGGAGAACAGCCGACTCAAAATATTGTTCACTGAATGCTTTACTACACAGGTATGAAATCTTATATTTGATTACGCTTTGTTTCTGCCCCGAAACAATTCGACGACCTAACCCACAGCTGCTATGACGAGAGAAGTGAAGTTGAATACAACCGGGATAAAGTTTACCCCTTCAACCTTTATTACCTACTACGAGGTGAATACAAACTTCAAGATCGATAACGTCTCCGAGCTGCTCAAGCTCGATGAGGTCAAAGCTGTCTTGAATACGCATGAGCCTGAAGTGTCAGGCGAGTCAACTGTTTGGAACATAGCCGTCTCCACACCGATAAAGGAAATGCACCGAACATTTACACATTAACCTCTCCCTTTTTCGAAGTCGATTGCGCCCATTTTCTTTGATTTGACCTCAAAAGATTTTTCTCACTTTGAAAAGCCTTTGTAGCTTTACGGGCTATACATTCTTAATTCATGGTTGAAGAAAAAAGTCTCAATTTCCTCGAAGAGATTATCGAAGGGGATATCCGCTCTGGCAAACATAAACGTATCGTGACACGCTTTCCACCGGAGCCAAACGGATACCTTCACATGGGGCATGCGAAAAGCATTTGCCTGAACTTCGGACTCGCCAACAAATTCGGTGGTTACACAAACCTTCGTTTCGACGATACCAATCCTGTCACCGAAGATACCGAATATGTGGATAGCATCAAGAACGATGTAAAATGGCTCGGGTTTAACTGGAAGAATGAGCGCTACGCCTCTGATTATTTTCAACAACTCTATGAATTTGCCGAGAAGCTGATCCAGAAAGGGTTGGCATATGTCGATGACAGCTCAAGTGAAGAGATCGCATCGCAAAAAGGTACCCCTACCCAACCGGGAACAAATAGCCCATTCCGTTCGCGCACGATTGACGAGAGCCTGAGGCTGTTTAGGGAAATGAAAGCCGGCCAATACAAAGACGGCGAAAAAGTGTTGCGTGCGAAAGTCGATATGGGGCATCTGAACATGCACATGCGCGATCCGATCATTTACAGGATCAAACATGCGCATCATCATCGTACAGGTGACAACTGGTGCATTTACCCCATGTATGATTTCGCCCACGGCCAAAGCGATGCCATTGAAGAGGTAACGCACAGTGTGTGTACCCTCGAGTTCATTCCACACCGCGAGCTTTACAATTGGTTTATCGAAAACCTCGAAATATATCCTTCAAAACAGTATGAGTTTGCGCGACTGAATATGACTTACACAGTCATGAGCAAACGCAAGCTGCTGCAACTCGTGAATGAAAACCATGTGCGCGGCTGGGACGATCCGCGAATGCCAACACTGAGCGGTGTACGAAGGCGTGGCTATACTCCGGAAAGTATCCGCGAGTTCTGCGATAAGATCGGCGTAGCGAAACGTGAGAACCTGATCGATGTTGGGTTACTCGAGTTCTGCGTGCGCGAGCACTTGAATAAGATCTCCGAACGTCGGATGGTGGTGTTTGACCCGGTCAAAGTCATTCTCACGAACTACCCGGAAGGCAAAACAGAAGTGTTGAAAGGCGAAAATAACCCGGAGGCTGAAGAGAAAGTGATGAGGGATTTGCCCTTTGGCCGTGAGCTATACATCGAACGCGAGGACTTCATGGAAAATCCGCCGAAGAAATACTTCCGACTCGCACCCGGCCAGATGGTGAGATTGAAACATGCCTTTATCATCAAGTGCGAGGAAGTCGTTAAAGATGCTGGTGGCAATGTAACCGAATTGCGTTGTACATACGTTCCGGAAAGCCGAAGCGGATCTGATACGTCGGGCATCAGCGTAAAAGGGACGTTACATTGGGTGAGCGCTGCGCATGCAGTTCAAATCGAAACACGTTTGTATGACCGTCTTTTTAAAGTGGAAGATCTGGGTAGTGCCGAAGGTGATTTTAAAGATTATCTCAATCCGGAATCATTGCAGATTGAGACAAATGTTTTCGCGGAACCGTCACTGCTCGAAGCAAAACCTCACGAACGTTTTCAATTTCTCCGTAAAGGATATTTTTGTCTCGACGCCGATTCAACAAAGGAACGTTTGGTATTCAATCGCACGGTTACATTGAAAGACATGTGGGCGAAAGAGAACAAACACTAGAGAACAGTCAAAAAGTTTAAGGTTTAATATTGTTCAAAGTTCAAGGTTGATCATGCACCAACCTTGAACCTTAAACCTTAAACATAATTTCATTTACCAAATTCTGATCCGCTCTTCCGGTTTTTTATAAAGCTTGTCGCCAGGCTGAACGTTGAAAGCTTTATACCATGCATCCATGTTTACCGGCGCACCGATTGTTCTGTACTCGGCCGGGGAATGTGAATCAACTACAATCAGTTGCGCCTTTGTTTCCGCTAAGGTGTTTGCCCGCCAGACCTGCGCCCACGCAAGGAAGAACCTTTGATCCGGCGTAAAGCCGTCGATCTTTTTATCTGATTTACCTTGCGGCGTCATCTTGAATGCTTCGTACGCAGCGCTAAGCCCGCCAAGGTCTCCGATGTTTTCTCCCAGAGTGAGCTTACCATTTACATGCAACGTGTCCAGGACAGTATAGGCGTCGAATTGCTCCTGCAGCTTTTTGGCGCGTTCCTGGAAACGTGCACGATCTTCATCCGTCCACCAGTTGCGAAGTGAGCCATCTTTGTCGTACTGACTTCCTGAGTCATCGAAGCCGTGCGATATCTCATGTCCGATCACCGCGCCAATAGCGCCATAGTTGAAAGCGTCGTCCGCCTCGGGATGAAAGAATGGATATTGAAGAATTCCGGCCGGAAATACGATCTCATTGTTAACAGGACTGTAATATGCGTTGACAGTTGGTGGCGTCATGCCGAAGCGTGTCTTATCAACAGGTTTTCCAAGGCGATTTACCATATCGTTGTACGCCCATGCGCCTGCGTTACGCAGGTTCTGGAAAAAACTATCAGAAGAGATCTCAAGGCTGTCGTACGTTTGCCACTTTGATGGATAACCGATCTTTGGCGTAAACGCTGCAAGTTTGTCAAGGGCTTTCGCTTTTGTAACATCGCTCATCCAGTCAAGGTTTTTGATACGGATCTCATAAGCCTTGATGAGATTCTTTATCATTTCATCCATTCGCGCCTTGGCAACAGGGGTGAAATGTTTCTCAACGTAAAGCTGACCAAGCAATTCGCCCAGGTTGTTGTCAGTCAGGTTCGACATACGCTGCCAGCGTGGTGTCAACATTTTTTGTCCACTCAGTGCCTGGCTATACGCGAAATTGGCCAAAACAAAATCGCTGCTCAGATAAGGCGCTGCAGCTCTTAAGATGTTCCATTGCAGATAAATCTTCCAGGTGTCGAGTGGTGCCGACGTTAACAGGCTGTCGGCCACTTTGAAGAATTTTGGATTGCTAACCAGCACGCTATCCGGCGTTCCGACTTTCAGGCGTTCGAGCGTTGTAGCAAGCTTAAATGCAGGGGCATTCCGACTGAAATCTGAGACAGCGAACTTATTGTACGTTTTGTATGGATCGCGCATTTCAACGCGGCTCATTTGCGCTTGCGCCAGTTGTTTTTCGAATTCAAAAATCTGTTTGGCGCGGACTGCAGCTTCCGTTTCGGTTTCACCTGCAAGTTTGAATAATGATGTTGCGTAGGTGTCGAAAGCAGCCTGAATCTTCTTCGCACGAGCGTCATCCTTCAGGTAGTAATCCCTATCGGGGAGAGATGTCCCTCCCTGCGAGAATTGCACCGCCATAACAAGGGGCTGCTTGCGATCCTGAGCGATGTAGAAACCGAAAAGCGGACTTCCGATACCATTCGTGCGCTGATAAATAATTTCATTCAGAATTTCTTCGCGCGTCTGAATCTTTGCAACCCGACGATAGTCACTTTCAATAGGCGTAAAGCCGGCTTTCTCGATTGCAAGGCTATCCATTCCTGCGGAATAAAAATCGCCAACACGTCTTTTCACCGATCCGGCAGGAGCATTTTCATCTTCCGCCGCTTCGATCAGCAAAGTGCGCACAGCCCGAACGTTGAAATCGCGAAGCATATTAAAACTTCCCCAACGTGTCTCCTTCGGCGGAACCGGATTATCCTTCAGCCAGATTCCTCCGGCATATTGCATAAAATCATCGCCCGGTTTAGTCGTGAAATCCATATGCACCGGGTCGATAAACTTTTGTTTTGGGTTCTCCTGTTGCCCGTAACCGGCTGAAGATATCAGCATGATTACCAATAAGATATAAGGAGTTTTAAAAAGAATCGGGAGTTTCATTGTGTATAGATTATTCAGTTGCTTAAGCTCAAACTTACGTCGATTTAGTGACCGGGAAAAATGCAATTATGTGAGTGGTTCGGTAAAAGTAGCCAAACGTTTTTTGAGCGCCGTTTGAACTGCCTAAGGTGTAAAGAGACATTATCACGGGCATTCTACTTTTTCATATTGATAGCAAAGTCTGATGTTATTTTTTTGGACTACAATCGATGCGATGTCATTCTCATCACATGCCATTTCATTCACACCGGCGATGTAAATGCTCAGACTTTGGTCGTTTTGAATGTCGATTGAAAAGCTCGTTTCTATTGAGTCGAAGTAGGTGAAAAATGTTATTGCCGACTCGTTTGTGTTAATCCAACCAGAATTATAAAATGAGATCACATCTTCTTCTGATCGGTCAAACCGTATTTGAGAATCTATTTGAATGGAGTCAATTGCCTTCGATTGAGTAATCTGAATCGATTCTTTTCCATACCGATCCTGACACGGCTCACCGCACCGGATAAAAACGCTGATGGCAATCACAATGCTGTAGAATATCCTCATTGTCGAGCGAGTATAGTCAATAATAATTAAAATAGGCGGAACGGTAAAGGTTAATCCGTAGCAGTACTGAATGAAATTACCGTCCGACCGGTATTCCCTGGGTTTTCAATGAGCTGTATTTTTAATAAAGCCTAATCCCAACCCCATGAACAGAACATCGCTGCTCTTGTGCCTTCTGCTTGTTACCCTTAGTGCCCGCGCCCAGGAAGTCAAAGAACTCCTTGGAGAACACTTCGACAATAATTTTCGACAGTGGAGCGAGAAAGACACTGATAAGTATTCGCGTTATATCGCCAAAGGAAAGATGCACATGGTAACGAAAGCCGATTATTACCATTGGTGTGGTCATGGCATTCCTGTGGATAAAAAGAAGAATTTCAAGATTGAATCTGAAGTGACATTCACGAAGTTCAAAAGTGGGGTAGTCGGAATCATTTGGGGCGGAAGTGATGATTACAAAAAGATCTTTGCGTTCACAATCAGTCCTAATGGAACATACAACTATGGACAATGGGCGCCTAAATTTCAGAGTTTTACAGGCAGCCTGCGTTCTGATGCAATCAAAAAAGGAGTTGGAACCGTGAACAAACTTACGGTTCAGAAAGATGGACGGACGTTACGTTTACTGGTGAATGATATTGAAGTGCATAGTACGACATTCAAAAAGCTTTATGGAAATGAAGTAGGCCTTGTTGCAGGCGGGGGTGTAAGTACTGCAGAGGTTGATTCTTTTGTGTTCGCAGAAATTGACCAGGAGTAATTGCCACCATTGTCATCGCGATAAAGCAATTCCAGACTCTGGATCTATAACACTGCGTGTGACAACTTCCCTTCATCAGGTCAGATCGGTACCATCGCATATGACAACTGTCTATTGTCAGGTCAGATCGGTACCATCGCGTGTGACAACTGTCCATCGTCAGGTCAGATCGGTACCATCGCGTGTGACAACTGTCTATCGTCAGGTCAGAACCGTACCATCCCGTGTGACAACTGTCCATCGTCAGGTCAGAACCGTACCATCCCGTGTGACAACTGTCCATCGTCAGGTCAGATCGGTACCACCGCGTGTGACAATTTTCCCGAGACAGGTCGGATCGGTAAAATTCCGTGTGACATGTGACAACGGATCACGTCATGACGGATATGGATGACACCCCTTTGGATAACGTCATTCCCCGCCTGAATGGCGGGCAGGCGCGACTACACCTCTCCTATGAAATGCCAAACTTGTTCTGCGGAATCCCCTCGCTTGCAACATCACTATAAGATGCAAACTTCCCTGGCTACTCCTTTCGAAGACCTAACAGGTTCACCGATCGATCCTTCCTCGAAAAGTTCCTCGGGAACGTGATCACTTTTTAAACATGTGCAATCAAAGGGGATGGCGCAGGCAAAGTGAGCACCTTGTAGGTGGTTAGCAGTCGCGCCATGACGTCCCCTCGCGTTATTTCTTAAATCTCAATTCTTAAATCCGTTCACTTTTTCCTCCTCAACCCGCCCTGCTGCAATTCAAACACTTGAAGCGCAAGTTGTTCTACAAGTGGAACGGATGAACCACCATCGATATCGGGAAACTTCGTGGAGAAGAAACCATGCGCACGCCAGATCTCCAATACATCGTCGGCTTCAATGGTATATGGTTCATATAAGCGATTGTCGGATACAAGCAGAAGCTTCCCGTCTTCGTCAATAAAATTAAAAACACGCTTAAACACGATGCCGTCGTTCGTGACAATAATGTAAGGCTTGCCATTTTTGATGGAGGAAAGTTTTTCAAGATACTCGCCAAACACCAAAGAGCCGGGCTGAACGGGCAACATCGAATCGCCCTGAATCTCGAAGGCGCGGTAAGTCGCATTTCGCGAAAGCACTGGTAAACTGATCTTAGGCAAATCCTTCACAAACTCGGGATCCTGATAACCAGCAACATATCCGGCGGATGCCTTTTGCGTTACCAGTTCCACATTCTCTTTATTGTCTCTATCTACCGTAATGGCAAGTATCTCTTTTCCTTTCGACACCTGCGGCGCCCTCCACTCATTCTTTGGTATGCGGCTCAAATCATGATTTACAAGCAAATCAAGATTCACGCGGAAGATCTTCGACAAATCCTGCAAACAGGTCAAGGGTGGTGTGGCACGCTCCTCTTCATAGGCACCAATTGCGGCTTGCTTCAGGCCGAGCTTTTCCGCAAGGTCGCGCTGTGTAAGTTCAAACTGCGCGCGAAGGAATTTCAGGTTTCTGCTAATCATCGGACACGATAAAGGTTTAATGTTCGAAGTTTAAGGTTTAAGGTTTAATGTTTAAAGTTCAATGTTCATGTATAAAGTTGAACGTTTAAGATTGAAACCAAAGTCCAAGTTTCAAGGCCAAAGCGAGGTTGATAACCAACCTCAAACTTTAAACCTTAAACTTGGAACTAATAATTGTCGCTATGGCAAACGACTGAACAAAACTAAATATTTTAGTATTAAAAACAAACAATCTAATATTTTTAGTTATTTAGCATCATGGAACGCAACATCATCCACCTTGATCTGGATGCCTTTTTCGTGGGCGTGGAGTGCAAACGCAACCCAAAACTAAAAGGTAGGCCGCTTATTATCGGCGGTAGCAGTCGACGTGGTGTAGTCGCAGCCTGCAGCTATGAAACACGGAAGTTCGGAGTGCATTCCGCAATGCCGATGTATCTCGCTCTACAGCTCTGCCCTGATGCCCAGGTAATTTCCGGCGACATGGATGCGTACAGCCAGGCATCTCACGAAGTGACTGAGATTATCGCGGAAGAATCACCTTCATTCGAAAAATCTTCCATCGATGAATTCTATATCGACGCGAGTGGAATGGATAAATATTTCGGAGCATTCAAATGGGCGAAAGAATTACGAAAGAAGATCATGAAGAACAGTGGCCTGCCAATATCACTGGGAATGTCCGTGAACAAACTCGTATCCAAGGTCGCAACCGGTGAATTCAAACCCAACGCCGAAGCACAGATCGCAGCGGGACGTGAAAAAGAATTCCTGGCGCCACTGGCCGTTGAAAAGATCCCGATGATCGGCAAACAGACAGCCACTTTCTTACACGATATGGGCGTGCGCACAGTGCAAACGCTTCGCGAGATGCCGATGCAATTTTTAGTGAGCGCTTTCGGTAAGAATGGAATGTCATTGTGGAATAAAGCGAACGGCATCGACAACTCGCCGGTTGTTTCATACAGTGAGCAAAAATCGATCTCTACCGAATGCACATTCGACAGCGACACGATTGATGTTAAAAAACTCAAATCTATCTTAATCGCCATGGTGGAGAAGATTGCATTCAATCTGCGCGAGCAAAAAAAGCTAACGTCCTGCATCACAGTGAAAATTCGTTACGCGAATTTCGATACAGAGACAAAGCAGGTTCAGGTACCTTATACGTCGTCGGATCAGTCGATCATGCGCGTCGTACATGAATTGTTCGACAAGTTATATAACCGCCGAATGCTCATAAGACTTGTCGGCGTACGATTAAGTGGCCTGGTTCATGGCAGCCATCAGATCAATCTGTTCGATGACACTGAGGAGGATATCAACCTTTACCAGGCGATCGATTTCATCAAGCAGAAACATGGTGTTGAGAAGGTGATCCGCGCGAACACACTGGAAGTAAATAAGCGCGTTCGCATGGAACTGAATATGTTTAAAGGCAACGTAAAACTATTGTGACACAAATTGACAAGAAGAGGCTGTAACTCGTAGCATAATCAAAAACAAAACGAACCCGCTCCGGCGGAAGAAAATCACAAACACTATGAAGCCACAAGTAAAAACAACAACGGTTACCAGACAGCGTGAAAAAGAATTGTTTTTCATGATTGCGCCACCCCGCCATATCATCAGCGACGTGTCAGTGTTAAAGGATGATGTACAATACCTGGTGGGCCGGGAATTGAAAGACCGCCATGTACGTGCGCATGTCTCTTTATTTCAGTATACCCATGACGACGTTCACATGAAACACATGATGCGATTCGTTGAGGCACGCGCTGCGGAGCTCAGTCCATTCAATGTGTTTCTGAAAGACTTCGGCGTTTTTTACAATGGCGCACAACGCAGTATTTATCTCGACATCGTCAATAAATATCATATTCAGGAATTGTTTGAACGAATCGTGAAAGAGGAACCGGCTTATATCCCTAATATCTCGATTGCCAAAAACCTTTCGAACGAAGATTTTCTGAAATGCTGGCCGTACCTAAAAAGCCTGAATTATAGCAACCAGCATTTTCTCTGCGACCGCATCACAGTATTGTTACGTGAAGGCAATACCTGGACGCACTGTAAGGATATTATGTTGGGGACAGGAAATTAAGATTAGAGAATTATGATTTATGATTTCAGGTTTCTGGTTTCATGTTTCTGGTTTCACAATGTGCATCAAATGAGTTCACGACTGTGCGCGTGATTTTGTGCAGAACTTTAAACATTGGACTTTAAACGTTGAGTTTTGAGCGAAAGGGAAAATTTGCGGAAGGCATTGACTGAGTTCGGATGATGTTCCTAAACTGTCACACAGGCTTTAGTTTCAAATGGGGGACATTACCTCCGCAAGCGCTTTTTGACGAGGCGAAAAGATGTGGCGTTCACAAACTTGTGATTACTGAAATTCACAACACGGCATCTTATCTCGAGATGCTTCGGATTTGTGCAAAAAACCAGGAGAAAGAAAATGGCCTGACTGCTTTCGGAAAAGAAGCGTATAATCTTGAAATCGCGATCGGTGTCGAATTCCGTCGTGGACACGAGTTGCTATACATTGCCATTGCCAGAAAAAACGACGGCTTCGAAGAAATCAATAGGTTTCTTTCGAAAATCAGCCGTGATGAAATCGATGTACCAAAACGTGCGCCCGCATTCACCGATGTTTTTGTTATTTACCCATATGAACAGGCTGCAGCTGAAAAGCTACGACCATTCGAATATATTGGTGTAAGAAAAAGTCAACTCGTTCGATATTCCACAGATCCGGATCGCGAATCATTTTCCAACAAATATGTAATCCTTCATCCCGTTACGTTCCTTCCCCCGGAGAAGAAAAACGGAAAGACAACAACGAAAGATTTTAATACACACAGGTTATTGCGTGCGATTGCCAACAACACGTTGCTTAGCAAACTGCATCCGGAGGAACAGGCTCATCCGGAAGAATACATGGTTCCTGAAAAGGAGCTTCTCTCATGTTTTCAGGCTTTCCCGGAACTGATCAATAACACGAACAAAATTATCGACGCCTGTTCGATCTCATGCGCACCGGGTGAGGACAAAAACAAAAAATTCTTCACCTCATCCACGGAAGAAGATCTGGCCCTGCTTCGCGCGGAAACACTAAAAGGCTTTGAACGTGTTTATCGCGACGACAAAAAAATATGGAAGGAACGAATCGAACAGGAGCTCGCCGTTATCGCTAAAAAAGAATTTACGGCTTACTACCTCATTGCCTACGACCTGATTCGCTTTGCAAAATCGCAGGGATACGATTTCGTCGGGCGTGGCAGCGGCGCCAATAGCACGGTCGCTTATTGCCTGGGGATCACAAACGTTGATCCCATTGAGCTCGACCTGTATTTCGAACGGTTCCTCAACGAAGAACGCACCTCCCCTCCCGACTTCGACCTGGATTTTTCCTGGGATAATCGCGATGCCATTTACGACTACCTGTTTAACAAGTACGGATATGAGCACGTATGTTTGTTGGGGACGCATGTAACTTATCAATGGCGTTCGATTCTTCGCGAGCTTGCAAAAGTCTTCGGTTTGCCGAAAGAAGAAATCGAGATACTGGTTGACAACCCTAAAGCAAATCGTGAGCGTGATCACATTACAGCGCTTGTGTTCCGGTATGCTGAATACATTGTGGCAAAAGAGCTCCCGGCAAATATGTCGATTCACGCAGGCGGCGTACTCATCACCGAGAAGCCGATCTACGCTTACACGGCAACCGCAATGCCTCAGAAGGGTTATCCCGTATCGCACTTCGAAATGCATAACGCCGAAGATTTCGGTATATACAAATTCGACATCCTGAGCCAACGTGGACTGGGTCATATTAAAGAAACAGTGAAGCATGTCCGACGAACACGCGGTATCGACGTAGACGCACATCGTTTTCGTGAATTCAAAGAAGATGAAGCGGTGAAAGAGTTACTTCGGCACGGTAAAACGATGGGTTGCTTTTATGTGGAATCGCCAGCAATGCGAATGTTGCTGGCAAAGCTTAAATGCCAGGACTATCTCACGTTGGTCGCGGCAAGTTCCATCATCCGGCCAGGTGTTGCCAGTTCAGGTATGATGAAAACCTACATAGAACGGTTTCACACGGTCAGCAATGGCGGAACCTACGATGTTATTCACCCACGCATGAACGAGCTGATGGCAGAAACGTATGGTGTCATGGTGTACCAGGAAGATGTCATCAAGGTCGCCCATCACTTTGCTGGCCTGACACTCACGGAGGCCGACGTACTCAGAAGAGGAATGTCCGGCAAGTATCGCTCACGCGAAGAGTTCGAACGTGTTAAAGAACGCTTCTTTGAAGAATGTGAGAAAAAGGGCTATGCGAAGCATGTTGTTGACCGCGTATGGTTCGAGATCGAAAGTTTTTCCGGGTACTCATTCGCGAAGGGACACTCCGCCAGCTATGCAGTCGAAAGTTACCAAAGCCTGTACCTGAAAGCGCATTATCCGCTTGAATTCATGGTCGGCGTGATCAACAACTTTGGCGGATTTTATAAAACCGAGTTTTACTTCCACGAAGCGCGAATGCTCGGCGCCATCATCGAAGCACCCTGTGCTAATCACAGTAATTATCTGACAACCATTGATGACAATCGAATCTTCATTGGTTTCATTCATTTGAAATCACTCGAGTCAACGATCGCGCAACTGATTCACGAAGAACGAGAAAAACATGGCACGTACCTGAGCCTCGAAAATTTCCTCAACAGGGTTCCGGCAGCACCTGAGCAGACAAGAACCCTTATACGCATTGGCGCGTTCCGATTCACGGGAAAGAGCAAGCAAAAACTTTTATGGGAATCGATGCTATACTTCAGCCACCAGAAATCGCGTTCCGCAGATGCTAAATTGTTTGACACACAACCCAAGGACTATCCGTTGCCTGCGCTTTCGCGGAATGAGATTGAGGATGCTTTCGATGAGATAGAGTTATTGGGATTTCCACTTTGTGATCCTTTCAGATTACTGAAAGATGTTCCAGAAGACACTGTTACAGCGAAGGATTTGCTGTCAAAAATGGGGATGCAGGTACACATCACGGGATATGTTGTTACGACAAAAGATGCGCGTACAAAGAACAACCAGATTATGCATTTCGGAACATTTCTTGATCGGCATAAAGACGTTTTCGATACCGTTCATTTCCCAAACGTGGCATCACAGTACCCCTTCCGAGGTCGCGGTTTTTACCAGCTTATCGGTAAAGTGGTTGAAGATTTCGGCGTCGCGGTAGTCGAGATATCATATATGGACAAACTGCCGCTGCTTAACAAAATGCACTTGCAACCGGCGTAACTGTTGCTTCATTTCCACAGTGCGAGGCGGCCGGCACAGGATTTTTTCAGTTGGTTATACCGCTTTCATTTTGAGAGTCAGGAAAACAAAAGGGTAAGAAGTATGATTAGCGTGATTATTCCCACATACAACAATGAAGGGTTCGTTAGTAGCACGATTTCATTTCTGAAAACGCATGCATACACACGACTCCTGAAAGAGATCATCGTGGTAGATGCCGGCAGCACCGACAGAACCCTAGCGGAAGCACGCGCGGCAGGCGCGACAATTCTACGCAGCATGCGCAAAGGAAGATCTGTGCAAATGAACCTTGGCGCCGAATGCGCAACGGGGCAGATACTTTATTTCATTACTCCAGGGACGACGCCACCCGCCAATTATTGCAACGAGATTGTAAGGAGTTATCAGAAAAAAAATTACCTGGGCACTTTCACAATGGAACCGAATCAAGGTCATTGGCTAACGAAGGCACTGAGCTGGTATATGAATGTTAAACAAAAGTACTCACGTTTGGAGAATCAAAGCTTGTTCGTCGACCGTGAACTGTTCGTGAAAGCAGGCGGGTTTCACGAAGACCTTTTGATGATGGAAGATCATGAATTGGTCATACGCCTTCAAAGATATTCACGATTTGACATCATCCGCAAAAGCGTTCAAACATGCGCAAATGGATTTAGTGGCCACAGGGTCTTCAGAACTGAGATGAGCTACATGCTCTCTTTTTGGCTGTACGAAAACGGCATCTCAACCAGCAAAATACAAAAGCTGTACAGTATCCTGGCAGGAGAACGTAAGCAAGAGGTTCCGCAAGTAGAGCCGGAACTGTCGGCATCATTTAATTGACATAGTTGGTTTTTTCACATAAGAATGGACCAGTCGGAAACGGCTGGTCATTTTTTTCATGTCAGTAACATGCTGTTGTGAATCTTCGGATTCGCAAACCCACATATGTATCGGCTCTGTTGCAAAGCATCTACTTTGTTTAATATAAGGTTGAAAAGAACCCGAAAGTGCTGGATGGTTGAATCTTGTTTCCCTTTGAGTTTTCGACGTTTAAAAGCTAATCAAGCGCTACAAAGACACGATCATTAATGATACTCCAATATTTCCGGATGTTAACGTTTCCTTCCGAACCGAACTCCGAAGTTAACACATGCAAGCACGTCATACGCGCCCTTATAACTGCCTTCGCTGGTAATCGCCATGGAATTGTACAGCGATTTACCAAGGCTTGCCTCCGTAAAAAGATGCACAAAACGGTTTTCGCCCGGCAATAAGTACTCAATCCCTGCACCAAAGGTGTGGCTGAAACGGAAGTGAGTTTTATTCCTGTCTTTGTTTTCGAAGACGAGTGCGCCGAAATTAAGACCAGAAAACAAATAAACATCCAGGACGTTCGCATGCGTCCTGACGAACTCAAGTGGATAGAAGTTTAGAAAGATTTCAGAAGTAAGGCGCGTAAACGCGTTGACGCCGTTGTACTCGTCGGAATGGTATATACCGAGCGGACGGATCCTGCTTTTTACAACACGATTTCCGTAAACAATACCAACTGACACCCCACGTGAGCCGGGTGTAAGATTCCCGATGCGTGGATCAGCGTCCTTAAACGAAAGCTGATGAAGCCCGTAGGATATTTCATAACCCGCTTGTGATATCCTTTCAAATGTTTGTCCGTGGACGAGCGAATAAAATGCTGTCGCGAGAAACACAATGACAACCATGATGGCATTTGACAATTTTACTCCGTAGTATGTTTTCATAATTGTAGTGTTAGAACAATTTTTTTATTTTGATGGTGACGTCGTGGGGCGCCGGCACTGAACCGCCGAAGTATGGCCATAACATGTAATACACTCCGCGATCACACACATTGCCCCTTGCAATTGTCACAGGTGGATAATTGTTCAGGTAAAATGAGTAAGAAGATCCGCTCACCTCAATGCGATAATTAGAAGGGGTGTTTAAAGGTACTGTACCAATGAACTTTTCAGTGCGCCCACCATTGACATAGCAGTAGGCATAGATCTCAAGTTGACCATTGAACCACTGCCACGCGAATCGCGCGCTGTTTTCGTGATGCATTGAATTACAGTCTGAGAAGCCAAACAGTTTGTTCTTGTTGGTTTGCAGGCACTCATCACCCAGATCATACTGTGCGCTGTTATCAAATATCGCCTGGAAGCTTAACGTATTTTGTTGAAGTGCTTCAGGAAAACGAACATCGGCATAATGCTCGCCTTTTTTAATGGTAAAAGACTGAAACAGATCCGGTGCAGGCTCACATGCAGCAACTAACACTCCCAACAACATCAACATCATCGCAATAGTGTTTACTTCACCGATATTGATATTTCGCTTTCTCATAGCGACGAGTTGTTAAAGATCCTAAACATCAATTTTCCAGATGCAGCTACGTGCTGCATACGAATGCTGGTGCCGAAAGCAACGCTTGCACGCGGCGTGAGGCGAATCTCTGTTTCAATACCAGGTACAAGCACAAGAAATTGGTTATTGCTCAGGCCCGCACGAAACGTTGCATAGAAAACAAACCCGTCACACTTCTTTAAAGGAGCCGCCGCACTAATTCCGTAGAATTCACTCTTTATTTCACCGCGTTCTGGCCTTACATTCATCACGCTCTGATAGAACGCGCCTGCCCGCCAATTGCTTTTTGTCTGGAATGACAATGCAGGTCCGTACTGCGTTCCACTAACCGTCTTTTCAGCATTCATAGCGATGGAAAAGGATTGAGCATTTGCAAACTGAACAATCAACGCGAGGAGCACTACAAGCACGAAAATGATTAAGTTTTTCATGGTGATATGGATTTAGGTTTTTATTAGATACCCGAACCGAAACAGATACCGAGGTTTACGGTAGTAATTTTGGATATGGATGTATTGGCAAACGGCGCATCGGCATTCGTAGCAATCGGCATAGCGATCTGGAATTCACTGAACACCCGGCAAAATTTCGTGTTTGGAACTTTCAAGCTAATGCCAGCACCGAGTACACCGCTTGTCACCCGTGACTTGCCCAGGTATGGCGCCTGCGATGAGCTGTAATTAATTTTCTTCGCATCATTGTTTAGATAGTGACCATGAAATTTGATTGTCGAATATGCAATCCCGCCACTGACATATACGTTGAGGACGCGCGTTTTCTTTCCATTGAGTATTTCTAAAGGATAAGCATTGATGATTGCCGCCGATTCTGAATAATTGGTTGTATGCTTCACACTTGCACTTGAATAATAGAATCCTGCAGCCTGCAAGCGAAGTCTAACGTTGTCATTTCCTACTACGACGCCGAGCGTTCCACCTTCTTCACCAACCCACATATTGTTGATCTTTTCAATATTGCTCTTCAAGCGGAACGTCTTAACACCGAGTATTGCTTCAAAGCCAACATAAAATTTGTTCTTATTGTATGAAGCATAGAATTTATCCTTCTTAAGGAATTGCGCATTGCATCCTTTGACGCCTACAAAAAGAATAATGACAAGTAATGCAAGTACTTTTACTAAATGGATCGTTGATATTGTTGTTTTCATAAGAGGTTGTGTTTTGATGATTCAAAGTTGCGTGAACCAACCGTTGAAAACTTGCGTGAACGGCTGGTTTTAGGAAATTCAGGATTTGACGCAAACGACTGAGCTAAAGAATGAGAAGAATGTAGGCGTTTGTCGGAGTACGGAATTAAGGGTTTCCCTTAGAGGCCCGCAGAATCAATCTCGATCCTCAGCATCGTACCACCTCAAGTATCAGTTAATTACAAAAGATCGGGTAGCTGCTAGTTGCATACGCGTGAGGCCATGCTCAGGGTTTGAACCTGCTGTGATAATAACCAACCCGATCTAAGCATGGAAAGCGTGCCGGCCGGCAGCGCGCGAATGGATCTCCCTCTTTGAATTGACCGGAGCTTATTAAAAAGGAAGAAAACTATGCGCTGTACTGAAGCATTTTTGCATTGTAACCGGATACAAACTGTAGCGGTTATAAAATTTACCTCAAAGACCAATGTAGAATAATTAAGATTTGACAATTGACGGCTCCAAGATCGATGGGAAAGTCAAAACGCCATTGACGCGTTATCGTTGAAGCTCGAGCCTGATAAATCGGCATTTCATCTCCGGCTCACTAAAGGTTAAGCGTGCCTTTAAACAGTTACTTAGACGCTACCCAACCTGACAACTCCGGATACAACCTAAAAAGTTCGGATAGCGATTTGATAGGTCTGGATAACGATTTGATAAGTCCGGATAACAGTCTAAATAGTTTGGATATCGATTTAAATAGTCGGGATAACGATTCAAATAGTTTAGATAACGATTCAAATAGTTTGGATCCGGTTCAAATAGTTTGGATAACGATCCAAATAGTTTGGATAACGATCCAAATAGTTTGGATAACGATCCAAATAGTTTGGATAACGACCAAACAACTTCGGATAACGGTTTGATAAGTCTGGAAAACTGTTTGGAGACCCGAACCGTTGACACTGCCTAAAAATCTGTGTCAATTGGTAGGCTGTGTTTGTTGTGGTTGACATTTAATAAATTAAGTCTTCGCGGCAGACACGTTCGATCATCACTCCAAATCACTTCGAAAATCAAAAATCGTTAATCGTCACTCGTAAATCAGCATTTGTTTCGCCACCAAGGCTCTAAGACACTAAGAAATGCAAAAAATGTTCCCTCGCTAATTGCCGGACTGCACCGCGAGGATTAAAGAAAGAATTTGATTTAAAATTGGCTGTCCGGTAAAAAAGGTACTTTGCCCATAGTTTCAAAAATAAGCTAGGCTAGGGAGGTGAATCCCTCCCTTTTTTGTTTTTTACACTTTACTTTCCCCGGACAACAGTGAATGTATAATAGCAATTCAAGCGGATCCTTCCCTCGCTGCTCGCATACACGCGAGGTCATGCTCAGGATTTGAACCCTGCTGCGATGTTAACCAAACCGATCCTGAGCTCCGGAAAAGAGTGCCGCGTAGCAACGCGCGAATGGATCTGTTCGCCGTTAGTTGACCAGAGTTAATTAAGGAAGCAATTATGTTCTATTCTGAATACGCCCGTTGCATTGTAAACCGGAGCGGATCCTTCGTCCGCTGCTACGTACACGCAACGGCCGCGCTCAGAATTTGAAGGTGTCGTCGTCATCCCGCGATATTAATGCTTTCAAAGCGCTGTGTTTGGAATCCAAAGAAAAAGATTGGTACCCACGCCCGGTTTTGAGTGAACTGAGATCGTTCCCGAAAGTTTCTTGATCACTTCTCCCACTATGTATAACCCAACGCCTGTCCCTTTCGACCTTTCAGATCCACGATAAAAAAGTTCAAAGACCCGTGGTTGAATCTCGTGGTCAATACCTATTCCATTATCACAAACATTGATGCTACAACTGCTTTTTGTCACCCTTACCTGAATATCGACGCGAGGGTCGAATTTTGTTTCGTCACGGAAAACGATGGCGTTCTGCAAAAGGTGAAACAGCACAAGTTTAATTGCAGATGCGTCTGAATATAGACGGCCTTCTTGCTGTAATGCGAATTTTACCTGCACATCGTGGAAAGTCGTTTCCTTTTTTACTTCCGCCAATACTTCGTCCACCAGCCTGTCGATATTGACGGGCTCCAGCGTAAGCTGTTTCCTTGACGTTTCAAGAAATCCTTCGAACTGCTGCAGCAATGCTTCCAACTGGCTCACCGATTTAGCTATCATGTCAATATACATGAGCGGGTCGTCAGTGCCATTGGTAACAACTCCCTTAAGGAGTAGGTTGAGTCCTGAAATGGACTTCAATGGCCCTCGCAATGAATGGGAACAACTGTTAAGAAACTGGTTGATGGCCTCCTTAGCCTTGATAAGTTCCTCGCCGGCAGAATTCCCTGAAATAATGGTTTGCATTTGTTTTTGTATTATGCTACAAAATTGCAAGCAACCAGCCATTAAAACGTGGGCCGCCGCCGGATTTATGAAAAATCAGCATTTGCGTAGCAGACTAAGGGAAATACTTAGAAGGCTATAGTGAAGGGAAGAGTCACACCATCTTGTTATCGATTGCATAACGCACAAGTTGTGCTGTGTTTTCCAGATTGAGCTTCTGTTGAATATTTAATTTATGTGTTTCTACGGTTTTTATACTGATAAACAATTCCTCAGCAATGGCTTTTAGGCTTTTTCCGTTTGCGATCTTCGCCAGTACTTCCTGCTCGCGACGCGTAAGCAAGCCAGATTTCTTTTCGGGAAGGCCCTTGCCCTCAGTTTTTTTCAAATAAAAATCTTCAAACACAAGTGATGTCACCGCGGAATTAAAATACTTCTCTCCTTTCATCACTTTCCTTATGGCGGACACAAGTTCTTCTTTCGTTACATCTTTTGGAAGATACCCGTCAGTTCCGGCCTGGATTCCGCCTGAAATAAATTCTTTGCTTATCTCACTTGATATCAAAATTACCTTCGCGTTAGGCTGGTTTTCTTTGATCCAGCGCGTCGCCTCAATGCCCGTCATGCCACGCATTACGATATCCATCAAAAAAACATCAACGCGAACCGCACTCGGAAGATTGACGGCTTCTTCACCACTAGACAAAAGGCTGACAATGGAAACATCCGGAACATCCTGCAATAGCGATGACAAACCATGTAAGAGGAGTGAGTGATCATCAACAATTGCGATATGAATTTTCTTGCTATTCATGTTTGCTTTTTAATACCTCATCAATTGCCAGCACCAGTTCATCCGGCGGGCACGGTTTCTGAATATATGCCATTACATCTAAACTCATTGCCTGTGCAATGTTCTCCGAGCGCGGTCGGGCCGAAAAAATTGCAATACGTAGATGCCGGAATGCGTCACTCGCGCGTAGCGCAGAAATAAATTGAAAGCCGTCCGTATCGGGCATGGTTAGGTCGGTAATGACGAGGTCAGGTAGCTCGTCAGACAAGTATTCCATTGCTGTTTTTACGTCGCGGCATCCTTTTACGGAATAACCCTCCATTTTCAGAACATCCGTGAGATTTGCGAGCAATTCGCTGGTATCTTCAACAACAAGAATCCTATTCATCTTTATGACGGTAATGTTACTGTTATCGTTGTACCCTCCCCCGTTCTGCTGTCGACCTGAATTGAGCCATTTAACAGATCCACAGCCTTCTTGATTATTGATAATCCCAAGCCAGTTCCCTGAATCGCGTTGACGTTGCTTGCCCTGAAAAACGGCTCGAACAATTTATGAATATCCTTTTCCGGAATACCAATACCCTTGTCGCGCACCGTAAATGTCAACAATCCGTTTGCCCGTACAACGCCAATATCTACCCGATCTGCCTCGGGTGAAAACTTCACGGCGTTTGTTAATAAATTGATAACAATGTTTCGCATTAGTTTCTCATCGGTTTGAAAAACTGCTTCCGATGGCGGTTGCTTTAGAATTATTCTGTGCGTGTTTCCGGTGCTCTCTTGTACTTCGTGACATACCTTTTCAAAAAAATGGCTGACATTGATATCACTTCTGTTAACCGGAATTTTTCCAGCCTCACCTTTACCAATGACAAGAACATCGTCGAGCAAGTGTGTCATATGAACGATCTGTCGCTCGATGGATTCGAGTTTAACTATCGCCTCTTCTGGCCTGAGTTTTACCTGATAGCGTTTCAAAAATCCGGCAGCAAGTGAAATCGTCGAGAGTGGTGTCCGAAACTCATGAGAAGCAATAGAAACGAATTTGCTTTTCATTTCCACAAGTTCCTTTTCCTTTTGCAAGGCAATGTTCAACTCCCGCGTACGGTCCTGTACAATCTTCTCAAGATTCTGTCTGTACTCGATCAGTTCGGTAATGTCTTGCGCCACGAAAATGACACCCTGTATATTCTGGTGGACATCGCGCCTTGGCGATGCACTCAACAACACGACAAGGTTCCGATTAGGTGTACGGAGCGGAAGTTCAAAATTGCTAACAGGCGTACCAATGAGTGCACTTGAAATCAACTGGTGGCAAGCCCCACGATATTCCTGCGTGACCATCTCCTCCAGCCAGTTTCTTCCCATTACAGCTTCTTTTGGAATACCGGATAGTTCCGTGGAAACTTTGTTCCATTCGTTGATCTCGCCCGCGCGGTTGATACCAAAGATCGGCACGTTCGCGTTCTCGATAAGGCTTTCAATTTCCTTCAACACCGAGATCATCTGCAGCTCATGTTCTTTTCTTTCTGTGATGTCTGTCTGGATGATTATATAGTTCTTTAGTCGGCCGTCCTCGTGAAATACAGGGGTGATGTCAGCCTTTACCCAATATTCGCGTCCACCTTTGGCGTACTGTATAAGTTCACCGGAAAAGGACTCGTGGTTAAGAATATTTTCCTTAAGGCGTTCGAGGGTTTTAGATTTCCGCTTTTGCTCAAAAAGGAATTCGGGTGTACGTTCCTTAACTTCAGCAAAAGCATATCCGGTCAACTTTTCGAAGCTATCGTTTACCCATTCGATACGCTGATCGGCTGTAAGAATAAAAACAACGTTATCGGTTTTGCTTGCAACGAGCGACAGCTTTTCTATTTGCTCCATTGCTTTCACCATTTGCGTCGTGTCTTGCAACGCGCCGATCATGCGCAATGGACCTGTCGAATCGTAAATAATATAGGCCCGGTCAAATACATATTTATATTCACCATCCGCCGTCAGGAACCGATACGTGTGCGACCAGTTCGGAAGTCTGCTATGAAATACTTCGGTGACTGAATGGCTTACCGCAGGCAGGTCGTCAGGATGGATCCTGCTGCGCCGCCAGTCGGACGTGAAAGGTGATTCTTTCGAGTGATACCCGAAAATGGTTTCGAGCCCATGGTTCCAAGAGATAATACCTGTAATGACATCCCAGTCCCATACCGCATCATTGGTGGCGCGCGACAATATCTCGTATCGCTCATTGTATTGCTTCAGGCTATGCTCAGTTTCTTTGCGATGTGTAATATCCTGCACCACCCCTATCATTTGCACGATCTCGCCATTGGCATCGAAGATTGTATCCGCCTGTTCATTCACCCATGCCATGCTTCCATCGCAGCGAACGATTCTGTGGTCTACGTTTAACACAGCAACTTTTTCTTCCAGTACCCGTTGAAACTGCTCCTTTAACATGACGGCATCGGCAGGGTGCACAAACTCATAAAATGCATCGACAGTACCGCCAAAATCGTTTTCGCCAATACCAAATATTTTGCATGTTTCCTTTGACCATTCGAGTTCAATTTCGCCACCAACATTAAACACCCAGTAACCGATCTGAGCGGTTGCATGAGCTTTCTCAAGGAAATATTTATTATCTTTAAGATCTTTCTCAAGCATCTTCCTTTCGGTCACATTTCGGAAGCTGGATACGATACCACGCATTGTTTCCTCAATGAAATATATCGCTGAACCTTCGAGCCACAACCAATGTCCTTTTGCGTGACGTGTTCTGAAGCTAACAAAGAAAGCCTTACCCCTGGTCCGCTTCACACTTTCAAAAAAGGTGCGCACATGGTTGAAATCGCCCGGATGAATCTCAAATCCAAAGTAAATTGTTGAGGCATGCTCGTGGGAATAGCCAAGCGTTTTTGCAGCACTAGGCGAGAAATATTGAACGACTCCGCTTTCATTCGAGATTGAAATCACATCGTCGATATTCTCAACGATAGCCTTGAACCTTTCCTCTTCCTGCATAAGCGCAAGCGCGGCCTTCTTCTTCTCGGTTATGTCTGACAACACTATACAAACATGGGTTACTGTGCCATCAGAAAGAACGGGTTCATAACGAATAGAAAAAAACGAACGTCCTTCGTTTAACATGACTTCTTTTTCCAACATCTGCCCGTCGATAGCTTTATTGAAATATTCGCGAACAACGAACTTCTGCGGATTTCCTGCACTCCAGAAAGATGTTCCCGTCACAGGTTTCGTCCCGTAGGCTTGTTCTAATAATTCTTCACACCTGTCGTTAAAGAGGATAGTTTTTCCCGTTGCATCAAGTAAAAGAAATGCTTCGCGCGTATTGTTAAAAATAATATCAAGGTTTTTCTGGTATTCACGCACACGCTGTTGCGATTCAAAAAGATTAGTGGTGTCCGTGGCAATCCCTATTTCGCGGGTTGGCTTGCCATGCTGATCAAGAAGCACCTGACATCTGCAGAATAACCAGCGGACCTTCCCGTCAACTTTATTCATTCGGAAAGTAAAAGAAGCAAATGCTTTCTCCTGAATGTTCCGGATGGCGGCAGTAACCGCTTCGCGATCATCCGGGTGAGCATAATCTGCCCAGAAGTATCTGTTCGCTGCGAGTTTTTCCACGTCATCACCAAATATTCGCTCTGCCGATCTGCTGATATAGTGTTCTTGCGTTGCCGCCAGATCTATTGACCAGATCACATCCGCAGAAATGTCAAGCACACGATTTAGTTGCTCGTCCTTCTGTCGCGCAATTGTTCGATTAACGGCTTCAAGCTTGTCATTTAACTCAATAAGCTGTTCGTTGTTCACCACCAGTTCTTCATTCGCGGCGGTCAGCTCTTCATTTAAGGCCGTCATTTCTTCGTTTGATGCACCCAATTCGTTGTTAAGTTCCGACACATCTTTCTCTATCTGCTGTCGCTGACGATCACGCTTGTTTAGTGTCTGAACGATTACGGCGACTATCGCTGTAAAAATAATCATGATACTATAAATGGTAAGCGTTACACCGAGCTCGGTAGACACGAGTCCTTTTCTGTGCGCCCAAAGTCGGAGAACGCCAATTGACAATGGAATTATCACGATCAGGGGGATGAGATATCTCGAAAGGATGCTGCCTTCAAGTGAAGATGTTAATTCACCCATTACGCCGAGTTCGGGACGAATGAATAGCAACGCCATTGCAAACAGTAAAAAGCAGACGGCAGTATGGATTGCCATAGGCAGATAAAAGAGCGTCGTTGAAAATTCAGGCACATCAAAAGAATAGCCAAGCACAGAAAAAATGGCGACAATAATAACCAGGATGCTTATTCTCTGAAACGATGAATACCGGGTGAAGTATCCAAGAATTAGCGCAGCGGACACCAGGATGAAACTTGCAGCAGTATTGATCGGCATTATGCTCTGACCATATTGTCCAGCATCCTGTTCTATTTGCCTGCTGAACAACAAGCCGTCCAAAGAAATGTCGAGGTTAAAGATCACCGCGGCTAGCTTAACGGATGAAAAAATTAATACGAACGCGGCCGCCCAAAGACCATAACGCTTGAGCGTGTCGAATCTAAAAATGAAAAAGAACGAAACGGCACAAAGGATAAAAATCACTGCCGTCGTTGGGTTCATTGCAATGTTATCATCCTGAGGGCGTTTCAAGAATTGTATATCATACGCCCAGCCCGAAAGAACGGCAAAGGCTAGTACTACGATGCAGGCACATAAATAAAATGCGGAACGTCGCACATTACGTTGAAGGGTCATTTCTCTCTCTCTTGACACTCCCGATGTCAGATTTTTTGACTAATAAAATAATTAGGATCCTCGAATACCGAATACCCTGCGGGTACAAACTGTACTCATAGGAAATGCGACCTTTTTAAAGGCAAGACATTCAATGTCTTCCCCTAAAGGCTTTTGGATGGGCTTGGCCGAAAGTTAGGATGATCGGTTTAAAATGCCAAAAAAACGGTCGGATTTCACTTCGTATAAGAAGGGCTAAATCTCACGCAACGCATTTTGTAATGAAAACCAGACAACAGCAACATATTTCTAATTCCGTTCTAATACAACGTAACGGATATGCGCAAAATATACTTTACGGCATCGGATGATATGACTTTCTGCGGGATAGCAAGAAGTCATAAGAGTTATTACACTCGTACAATCTTGAATACGTACCGTTTGTTATCGTACCAAACGCGAACGAAGTAGACGCCCGCTGCTAGGGAACTAACATCCGTCTGGAACTTACGGTTTACCCAGTCAAAATTCACGTTTTCCTGGGCAACTATTTGTCCGTGCGAAGTGATCAGCTCGACGAAACAATTACTGACCGAGTCCGGGTCAATTGGCCTCAACGTCAGCGTATCAACAACCGGGTTGGGATAAACCTCAAAAAGATTCTGATGTTCGATTTCATCGTGATAAGCAATAACGGCGTCAAAATTCGGGATACCGTAACCAATAAGGTTGTTAGGGTTTTGCGCAAGTGTTGCACTGCGCTTCAGCAATTCGATCACCTCCACATTTGTCAGGTAGTGATACCGTTGCCAGACACCGGCCACAAGCGAAGTGATCAATGGAGCAGCAAGCGATGTACCGGACGCCGCGCCCTGCGTTCCATTTGCTTTGATCGTCTTCACGCCAGTTCCAAGTGCGGCCAGGTCTGGCTTGATCCGATCATCAGCCGATGGTCCGATGGAGCTCGACGGACTTTTATTTCCCTGCGCATCGACGTTTGCGACAGCGATCACATCTTCCGCATCAGCAGGCGCCGTGATTAATCTCCATGCAACATTCCCTTCATTGCCCGCACTTACCACCACAACAATTCCGCGGTCAGCCGCCCATTGCGCCGCACGGGTGCTTATTGCGGTTTGTCCATCCATCTGCGCTTTCGTGTAATTCATGGATGGATCATCGAAATCGTAGTAACCCAGCGACGAGGTGATGATATCAACGCCTGCGCTATCCGCCCGCTCAGCCGCAAATGCCCAGTTATATTCCTCAATTTTATATTCGGAGGTTCCATCCTCAGTGACATAGAGTTGAAATTTCGCTTTTGGCGCACCCCCGGTATAAGCATCCGGAATTTCTGCTGCAATCACCGAAAACACTTCTGTACCATGATCATCATAGCGATACACGTTCTTCGTGTTATAAACATAGTCATGAGAAAGGGTCATGTTGATCTGACCATTAGCAAAAAGGTGCTCAAAAGCAGGGATCGTATCAACACCCTGAAATCCGGCATCCAACACAGCAATCGTCATTGAGTCGCCAAAAATCTGCGCGTCGTGCATGTGGTGTATACCCAACATCTGTAACTGTGTTTGGGTGACATCCTCTCTCACTTCTTTGTGCTTAAGATTAAACCGACGTCTCCCGGAGGGGATAAGCTTTTGCCCCGGAGCCACGTATTCAACGTGATCGACGGAAGGAAGACCCGTAATTGCCGGTAGCTGGGTTGCCGCGCATTGTACGAGCACCGCATTAAACCACTTTGACGGGTAAAAAACATCAACACCGGTTTGCCTGACAGCTTCTATGTACGCAGGGTTTACCGGGAGATCAAGTTCACTGACGGTGAGTCCCTGGTGAATACGTCGCGCAATAGCCTCGTGCGAAAGGAATTGCCCTGGTGAATGGATACTGTATGGAGTTCCATGCTTATCCTTAAAAAAAACCATGTACCGGTTAACCTGAGCCAGCGTAGCCGAAGAAGAAAAAGCAAATACAAGCAATAAACCAATTCTACTCAAGGCCATATGATTTTAGTCTTTGTTTAAGAACGATGCCGTCAATGATAATGTTTTGATTATTGCACGACTGCTCCACACAGTAGTGAAGTTGTTTTGTTTCCTTATAGATCAACCCGGCCTCTGCTGCGTACATTTCATAGCGGATATCAGTAAAAACAATCGGATCTTCATTCAATTCCTGTTCAATAACTGCCACGTCGTTAAAGATAGCATCGTTCACGGCAAACCCGTCCTCAAAATCCAATACATATTCATCCTCACCCAAATTATTAAACGCGTTGCCGTCCCATGTATCGCCAACATTCGACGGCCAACGAAGTTTCATAAATGGGATATTTCCTTCTGAAACAACGACTTTGTCCCCATCCTTGCGGATGGACCATGTATCAATCGGTTCCCATAATTCCTCCCCGCTGCTTCTTGTGAAACGATGAACAACATACGTGATTCCGCCACCTGTATTTGGAAACGAATCCGCCACAATGGATTTCAACTCGTAAACGACCGTGTCGGGGTCGTCGGACAGCGAGTATGTGATCTGGTCGACATCGTAAATATGATATAATCCGACACTCAAAGGAAAATAAGCCTGGCTCGTTTCTGGTTCCAACGGCATTTCTTCATTGTCGCAGTTAGCTAACAACAA
Organism: Chryseosolibacter sp.; assembly: GCA_035628595.1. Taxonomy (GTDB): domain Bacteria; phylum Bacteroidota; class Bacteroidia; order Cytophagales; family Cyclobacteriaceae; genus Chryseosolibacter. Next base: position 14,934 of record DASPJN010000170.1, on the reverse strand, counting down.
AAGAAATATACAGGGCAAATATTTAAAGAAAAGCTTCAATGCTAAACCTGTTTTTATTAACTCACAGCACGAATTGAAAACGCCGTATACAAAGTTATTCGTTCTTTTCAGATAAACTATGCCGTTAAAAATGTTAGTCAAAGTCGGGAAAGTGACCAACCTTAGTGATGCCCGTTATTGCGCAGGAATGGGCGTCGATTTTCTCGGGTTTAATGTATGTCCCGATACACCATCTTTCATAGACACCAATCTTTACCAGGATATCCGCGGCTGGGTTACAGGGCCAAAAGTTGTAGCCGAGATATATCAGCCAGTCCCTGATATTGATGCAGTCATTAAAGAATATGCCCCCGATTTCGTGGAAGTCAACGCGGAGACGTATAACCAACTGGCAGATAAAACGAGTCTCCCTTTTATTCTTTATCTCACCCGAGCCGAATTACAAAGTCATTCTACTATCCCTACAGCAGAATACATTTTAATCGACCAGGAATCCCTACCCTTTGTTCGGGCCATTACGAACAGCAAAGTCCTTATCAAGATCGATAAAAAAGAGAGCCTCGAATCACTACCCGCTAATACAACAGGGATCGCGTTGAGCGGAAGCGACGAGATCAGACCCGGATATAAAGAGTACGACGAACTCGCCGACATCCTTGAAGCGCTTGACCAATGAAAAACCCCCTGTTGCCAGAGGGTTTAACCGATCTATTATTTATGAACTGAACTCTCATTTAATCGATCAACTGCTTTTTCCGCTCACAACGTCTGATCGATTCAGCCGCTGTTTCAATGCTTTTACTATCGAATGAATTCCTGATGTGCAGCTTAAAGTAGTGAATAGCATCATCAAGTTCTCCCTGCACCTCGCGAAGTAAACCGTACTCATTATAGATGGTCGCATAGCTGATACCTGAAACGCGGATAGCATGCTCAAGCAGTTTTTCAAGCTCGTCAAACTTGCGTAGCGACGACAATAAATAACAATAGTTGTAATAGGCAGCAGAATAATCTGGGCTGAATTTCAATGCAAGACGATAATGCTCTTCCGCGCGTGTAAGGTTTTTGAACTTCGTTTCGAAAAGCCATCCCAGGTGGTTGTGCGCTTTTCCGTAATCAGGTGCCTCCTCCAGAATCTCCTCCAGTTTTTTTGCCGCTTCACCCAGCTTGTTTTCGCTGATAAGCCTGTCGGCGTTCAAGAATTTTTCTTCCAGGTCAAAGTTGACATTATCTTCCATATCTTACTTAAATCTAAATCGCAAATACTTTATTGTTTCGCCTTTCGCTGCAAACTCCTGTTCATAGCGCGTTTTAATATCGAAACATTCTTCACGAAGATCAGAATTGTAGACATCAAAAGTGTGACGGAAATCTTCAATATCTTGCCTGTATTGCATTTCCTCCAAAGTGTATTGAAAAAGAGAAGTATTGTCTGTCTTCAGCCGGATATAGCTGCCAGGCTTTGTTAGCTTTTTATAAAGTTCAATAAATCGCGGACTCGTTAATCTCCGTTTTATGTCGCGCTTTCGCGGGCGCGGATCTGGAAACGTAAGCCATACCTCGTCGACTTCTGCCGCTTCGAAGAAATTTTCGATCATCAGGATCTGCGTTCTCAGGAAGGCGACATTTGTAAGCTTCTGTTCCTCTGCCCACGTACTTCCTTTCCATATCCGTTCGCCCTTTATATCGACACCGATGAAATTTCTACCGGGAAACCTTGACGCTAAACCTATAGTGTATTCGCCGCGGCCACATGCAAGCTCAAGTGTGATCGGATTGTCATTCTGAAAATAATCTTTCCGCCAGTGTCCCTTAACATTCTGATACAATGGTTTGGTTGGTTCAATAACATTCGATCTTTCTTCAATGATCCGGAATCGCTCCTGTTTCTTTTTCACGATATTAAATTTTACTATAGTTCATTTAATTCTGCTACAACAAATGTGCTCCCTCCAACAAAAATGACGTCATCAGTTTTTGCGTTTTCTCGCGCCAGCGCGAGTGCTTCATTAACATCCGTAATCGCAATGCCCTGTAAGTTATAATGCCGCGACTTTTCAAGAAGCGCTGTTGCGTCCATGGCGCGCGGGATGTTCGCCTGGCAAAAGTAGTAGTTAGCATCACGCGGAAGGATTGCCAGAATATCGCTCACATCTTTATCCTTCACCATTCCCCAGATAATATGAAGACGCTGGAATGACAGTGTCGCGAGCTGCGAAAGAATTTCCTTTACGCCATCGATGTTGTGTCCAGTGTCGCAAATCGTTAACGGAGCACGTGAAAGAACCTGCCACCTTCCTTTTAATCCTGTTTGCTTAACAACATTTTCAAGACCGTGCAGGAGCTGCGCCCTTGTAATTCCATAACCGCGGGCATTCAAAATGTCGATCACCTTTAACACACCGAAAATATTTTTGCGTTGATACTGACCCTGTAGCGGCAGCTGCATTTCAAATGCTCTTCCCGAAAGGTCAGACACTTGCATTTGTCCATCGTTCACGGGCAATACAGAATAATGATCAGAAGCAAAAGTAATGGGTGCGTTGCATTCTGAGGCTTTTGCTATAAAAACGTTTTCTACACCTGGCTGTCGTTCGCTGATAACTACCGGAATTCCTGGTTTGATAATTCCTGCTTTCTCGCCAGCAATCTTCTCGAGCGTGTCACCCAACAGATCATTGTGATCCCATCCAATGTTCGTAATCAGCGACACCTCCGGTGTGATTACATTCGTCGAATCAAGTCTTCCTCCAAGACCAACTTCGATAACGGCAATATCAACTTCCTTCAAAGCGAAGTACTCGAATGCCATGGCAACGGTGATCTCGAAAAATGACGGCTGTATCTGTGCGATGAGCGGCTGAACCCTTTTAACGAAATCGACCACGAACGCTTTTGATACATCTTCGCCATCAATGCGGATTCGCTCGGTGAAACTCTTCAAATGTGGTGATGTATACAACCCTGTCCTGTATCCGGCAGATTGCATAACGGAAGCGATCATGTGCGAGCTACTCCCCTTCCCGTTTGTTCCAGCCACGTGTACCGATCGAAATTTGTGCTGCGGATTACCGAGCGCATTACAGAGTGCCACCGTATTGTTAATATCCTTTTTGTATGCGGCTGCCCCGACGCGCTGAAAGATCGGCAGGTTCTTATAAAGGTACTCGAGTACTTCCTCGTAAGTGGAGATCATAACAATGATGCAAATGTATGGAGAAATGTAAGGAAAAAGAGATTGAGAGCCTTACTCGGAACATTGCGCAGGTGTCTTCCCCCCGGGTCTGCACAGTTCCATCGGTACAGCGATTACAACCCAATCTCGCCGCGGGAAATCTGAAACTCGTCGGCGCTCATCTTAAGAATAGCGAGCACTTCCTGGTAGGCCTGGATCTTGCCTTCGATATGGCCGAGTTCCTCCGGATCGGCGAAAGCTTTCCGGTCATGAAGCTCATGAAGATTTTCATGTATGGAGATAAGGACATCTTGCAGATATTCGATGGATTGTTTATCCATGATTATTGTGCACGAATAACAAACGTGATCTTTCCTTTCGAAACGGGCGGAACTTTGGCACCCGGCTTTTTAGTAAACGTAAGTTTTTGTAATGCTTCAATACATGCGCGTTCCGCGGCCGGGCTCACCCCACTGGAAAGTTTTTCATAGCGAATGAGTTCGCCGTTATCATCGACTTCAATGTTGAACACTATTCGTCCGGTGGAATTATCCGTTACATTCGGCTTTGGAACAAAGTCCCAATCCCATCCATTGATTTCGAGCGTACCGCCATCGCCACCACCCGGTTTTCCTTTATATACCGCTGCACCTTCGGTCCCACCTTCAACGCCCTTATCACCCTGTTTATTAACATCATCGCCTTCGCTACCAGAAGCCCCCTCCTTGCCTTTACCATCTGCCTCTGTGGGCGTTTTGCTTTGTTTGCCTTTATACAATGCATTTTGATCAACGACAGGTTTTTCTTCAACCTTTTTCTCAACTGGCTTTTGCTCCTTCTTATCAGGAACGGATTGATCAACAGGTTTTACCTCCTTCTTCTCCTCTTTAATTTCAACATCACTGTTGGGATCTGTTACTGTATTCGGTTGGATAATTTTACTGGTTGCGTCTTCTTCAACGGGTGTTGTTGAAGCTGTCTGTTGCTGATCGCCTGGCTGATCTTCCTCTTGGGTGTCGCTGTTTTCGGTATCAGTAGCATCAGGATTGCCCACTGGTTCTTTTGGCTGAACATCACCACTTCCCTGATCGTCATAGCCAAGATTGACCTCTATGCCCGGATACTCGCCCACGCCGGAGCCGGCGTTTTTCCATGCTGCCGTAAATAACAGAATTAGGAAGACAAGCACATTTACAGCCACCGTTGTAAGGGCGGCCGTCGTATGTTTTTTTCTTTCTTCCTGGACTGACATTATTAACCTGGTTTCTTCGTTGCTAGCACAACTTTTGCGCCAAGCTTGTTGGCGATCTCCATCACGTTCACAATTTTTTCCACTGGAACGGACTTTTCCGCATTGATCACGATTGTCGGCTCGAGGTTTTCATTGGCTAACGCGGGCCTTAGCGTCGACTGAAGGCGCTCATACGAAACACGGTTCGTTCCAACATAGTATTCACCTTTTTCATTGATGCTTACGACAACGGTTTGCCGCGCCTTCGTGTTGCTGGTAGCTTTCGGTAGCTGCAACTTGATCACGTTTGGGTTTGCCAGCGTCGAGACAATGAGAAAGAATAAAAGGAGAATAAAGAGGATGTCGTTCAGCGCTGAGTTGTGAAACTCTGCCTGGCGCTTATGTCGTTTGCTTCGTAGATCCATCCTACACCTCCCTATTTAACAGGTGCGTGAAGAACGTCGATAAATTCTGCGCTGGCACCTTCCATCTGGTTGATGACTTTATCAATCTGCGCACTGAGATAACTATAAGCGATATACGCCATGATACCGATAATCAAGCCGGTAGCAGACGTCACCATTTTCACGTAGATGCCACCCGCAATTGTTCCCAAGGTGATATCAGACGTAATCGAGATATTGAAGAATGTCTGGATCATGCCCGCGATGGTTCCCAGGAAGCCGAACATCGGCGCTACTCCGGCAATGATCGTCAGGATGACAAGGTTTTTTTCAAGCTTGTAAAGCTCAAGACGTCCAACGTTCTCCATTGACTTTTCAATATGATCAATTGGTTTACCGATGCGTTGAACACCCTTACCGATGATATGCGCAATAGGGATATCGTATTGTTTACACAGCAAACGAGCTCCGTTAATATCACCGCTGATCACCTGCTCCTTCACACTCGGCATAAATGATTCAGGCGTTTTCCCGGCTTTGTTAATGGTAATCAACCTTTCAACAAACACGTAGACCGCAACGATCCACATCAATGCGAGCGGGATCATGATCACCCCACCTTTCACTGCTAAATCAAGAATCGAAATGGATTCGTCTGTCACTAGTTCCGCCGCGGCGGAATCTGAAATAATCTGGGTAAGAATCATCTAAAGTTTAAAAAATTAAAAGCGCCAAAGTTCGCTAGTAGCGTACAACCCAAACCTGCTCGCCGTACTGGCCCTTCAACCCATCTGCGGTCGACTGAGTTGCCTGATAAGTATCGCCTTCCGCCACGGCCAACCTTGAGAATTTTGTCTTCCCAAACGGAGGAATGATCTTCGAGCTTATACCCTGCACACTCAGTTCTTTGGCTTTGTCCATCAACAGGTCACCGTCGATCGCACTAGCGACAACCACGTAATAACGGTTTGTTCTGTCAGTTAGTGTTTGAATGGTACCAGTATTTGTTGTTAACGCTGCAAGGGAATCCGCACGACGTTGCTCAGCATCCAAACGGGCGCGTTCAAGTCTATCGCGCTCGGCTGCCTCACGACGCGCAACTTCATCTTTCGCAGCCTGTTCCTGTCGGGCTTTCTCCTCGGCGCGTTGTCCGGGCTGATACACACCAAAAAACCAATATGCAACACCCGCTAATGCAAGGATCGCAATGATACCAAAAATCTTTGGCCATGGTGAGTTGTCGTCATCATCGTCAAAAGTATACTCCTGCCGAACTTGCTCCTGACGATATTCGCTCGGCTGCTCCGGTGTTCCGGAAGCCTGATACGTTTGTGTTGTTGTTGTTTCCACAGGTTCTTCGCGGTTCAAAGGTTTATATTCAATTTCAGGTAGACCAAATGTTTCGTCGGTGTTTTCAGCGCCATCAGGCTGTTCTTGATTTGACTTTTTCTTGAAGGCCATGTTAGTTGGTTTTGCACGTTACTTAACATACAAAATTAACGTAATTTTCGACGCGTACAAACGTACATGGAACCCCGTTGCAAGTTCAAAACTTCCAGGTCAAACCACCCATCACCTGAAACCCGCGCGCCGGGTAATTCAGATACAACGGGTATTCATTAGACGCGATATTATTCAATTGAGCAAAGGCCGAGAAGTTATCTGACAACAGATATTCAAGACGTGCGCTCAGGTCAAGCGCAGCATCGAGTGTAATCAATTCACCGTCGTTGTTTTCGGCTTTCATGCCTCCAAGGCTAATGACCCTTAGGCTCATGATCATCTTCTCAACAATATTAAAAGATCCATCCGCGGTTATCTTATGTGTCGGGCGATGCCAGGCTTCGAGGTCTTCTTCCTTTCTGTCGTACGAGAAGATATCAGCGCGTAACGAAATATTAATTTTTTGTGTCTGCGCATAGCCAATGGTAGCGAAGAAATTGGTGCGCGTCGTTTCTTCCCTATCATATTCAACAATAAACTTCGACGCGTCATCCGGGTCATTAACAAAAAAGTACCAGTTCTTCAAGGAAGCTATCGAAAACCCGCCGTTCAGCGACACTTTGTTTGCAATCTTTGTGTTCAATCCCACACTGAAATCATATAATTTATTGGTGTGAAATATCGCAACATTCGGCGCGAGCCATATATTCTCATTGGACAAAGACTGGAGTGAAACCTTTTCCATTCCACCAGTAAGCGATGCCACCGCCTGGACAGATGGACTCAATGGATATGACGTGCAGATATCCGGATAAGCATGAACGTTCTTATCGCCAATGCTATCGTTCTCAATCGCGGCGTTCAGCCCTGCGTGAATCTTGAGATTTGCCACCGGGTAAAACTCGTAGTAAGGATTAACAACGAAAAGACTTCGCGGGTCAGCCGAAACAAGCTTGTCGTCACGGTTAATAAGGTAATATCCCGCATCCACACCAATGGCATTCTCATCGCTGACCTTGTAACGGGCTTTGAAAACGACATCGACTTCGCTCTCCTTTGCATCAAATTTATCAGTCATGTACGACAAAGATGGCGCAAGCGTATACCCGAAATCGCTGTTCGTTGCATTTGAAAGCTCACCCTTTAACCGGAAAGTGCTGTACGATTGTTTAATATCCTTTGCTTCAATATCGGTACCAGTTGGATATCCGTAGAAATGAGTCGTTCGATTCTCGAAGCCGAGATCTCCGGACAAAGCCACATGCTGGTTAAAAGTTTTTCCGTACACCGACATAAGACTCAGACCGCTGCCGGAATTTCTCCCGTCCACGGGTCCGTTATCCGAAGCACTGAAAAGTCCATAAGCGCCTATAAGCTTGTTTTTATCGCGGCCTGAGTTAATGTATCCTTCAAGGTAAGGTGACGCAAAATTACCAAAGCCCGCGCTCACATAACCGGTGTATATTTTTGTCGGATCAGCCTGCTTCAACTTAAGCGGTCTGATCGTTGGAGAAATCGGTGTCGTCTGAAAACTAAATGAGCGAAAATCATATTGGAATGTCGACCGGATGGGATCGGTGGGCCGCGGTGGAATCTTCTCAAAATTCCTGTTCGCCTTAGGCAACGAAATCTGGCGCTCCTTTATAATTTCGATCTCAAGGTCTTCAAGCTCGCCTTCATTTTCCCACTCCTGCGCCATTGCAGGAAAACCAAAAAGGATAATCAAAACGATCGGAAGTATTTTCATCACAATATTATTAATCCTGTTCATGCGGATTATTTATCAATGGTTGTAGTATCTGGTACCGCGGCAGCCTTTCGTTCAGCTTCAAGTTTTTCTATTTCCACCAGTTTGGACTTCGCCTGCTCGCGAATGTTTTCCAACGGAAAATTATCAATGATCGATTGCAAAGTGGCTTTCGCCTGGAAGGTATTTTCAAGACCAATGAAATTATCGGCTATAAGCAAATACGCCTTTCCAACCCATTCATCATAAGCGGAGAAGTCGTTGGTGAGACTGATTAACGTTTCATAACTAGCCTTGAATTGCTTTTGCTGATAAAGGATCATTGCGATCATGTACTTTGCTTCTGCCCCAAACTCATCCTGCGCCGCGTTCACTGTATTCAGAAATTCATCCTGCGCGGTTTCAAAATCACCTTTGGCGTAAGCGTTCTTTCCGAGGAATAAAGATGCCTTATTGTGCGCACTGGCATTTACTGCGCCTTTCTCAATGATGATTGTGGCGTACGTAGACGAAGAATCATATAAGCCGATCTTGTAGAACGATTCCATGAGTCCAGCCCAGGCGTTGTATTGCTCCTTTTTGTTCGTTGCGATCCGTTCAAGGGTGTGATAATGGGTTATCGCTTCATTGAACTCTCCTTTACTGAATAGAATTTCCGAAATTCTTCCTTCCACCCTGTTTATCATGGAGAAAGTTTTATCGTTCACTACTTCCTTGTAAACAGAAAGCGCTTTATCGAAGTCGTCCAGGCGATAATGAGATTCCGCAATGTAATACTTCGCTTCTGTAAGACTTGCGCTTGCCGGATAACTAGCCACGAAAGCATTCAGTTTTATCAAAGCATTTTCGTACTGCTGATCAAAAAACAAATTCTTTCCCGTGTCAAATTCGATTTGCTCAAGATTCTTGTTGTCCGGGTTCGCCGTCTTAAAGGCCGTTAGGTACTTATCAAATTCACCCGACTTGCCAGCAGCATTCAATGCATCCTGCAACGGAAGTAATGCTTCCTGCGCAACGGGATGTGTCGAAAATTTTGAAAGTACAGTGGCATAATCGCTGATCGTTGCGTCATACTTTTTAAGATTATAATTCGAAGCCGCTCTGCGCATATACGCATACGGAAGATATTTCGATCCAGGACTATCGTTGATCAATTGAGAAAGTCCATCCGCAGCAGCCTGGTATCTGCCGGCTTCAATTTCGAACTGTGCTCGTTGAAACAACGCCTCATCCCGATAAGGGGATTTTGGATAGCTATTGATTAAAGTGGTAAGCTGCGAGCGCGCCGTCTCGTAATTTCTCTGAATACCGTAAATAGTACCTGTCTGCAGAAAAATGTAGTCCTGATCAGTTGAGCCTGCGCTTCTGGCGCGATTATAGGATTCAATTGCAGCGGCATATTCCTTTGATACGTAATAGCAGTCCGCGAGCCTTATCAGTGCATCTGCATGATCGGCGTCGGCGCGACTACTTCGGTTGACGAAATCTCTGAAATTTAAAAGTGCTTTTTCGTAATTCTGAAGGTTATAGTACGCGTAACCAGCTCCGTATTTTGCTTTCAGATAAGTTTCGGGATCGATAGATGATGGCATGGATAATACCCGTTCATAGTGACGCAAAGCATCTGCATACCTTCCACCTGCGGAGTAGCTTTCTCCAGCCCAGAACCCTGCCTGCATCAACAACTTTTGATCGCGCGGGCTCGTGATAGATTTTTCAAAACTTTCAACAGCGGACTGATAGTCGTCTTTATTAAAAAGCTCCACACCTTTAAGGAAGGTAGCCTTTTGATAAGCTTGCTCGATCTGAGGATTCCGCGAGGGAAGGGATTCGATGTATTCAATCGCTTTATGATAATTGTTTCCATTCGCGTACGCCTGTGCAAGGAGCTCTTTGGTTTCATTGCGGTGAGAACTTGCTGGATAATCAGAAAGAAATTTTTCGAAGTCAGTGATGGCCTGTTCAGGTTTACCAACGTCATACATTAGCTTCGCATATTGGAATGCAGCTTCTTCCGCCAGTTCTTCGTTGGTCGGGTTTTTTCGTGCGACATCAAAAGCATTAATAGCGAGATTCTTTTCGCCCTGCTTCAAGTACAGGATGCCCATATAATATGAAGCGTAAAACTTAACCGAATCTTTGCTTGCCGCCGCACGGCCGAGATAATCAATTGCTTTCTTTGGCTGATCCAGCGAGTAGTTCGCAAACCCGGCGCGGAACAACAACGGTGCTTCTGCTTTTGCCGGATTGTCTCCCAAATAATCATCGTAGCGCTCGGCTGCGTTGCGGAAGTCGCTCCTATAGTAGTACGCTTCTGCTGTCAGCATTGAAAACTCATTCGCGTTCGCAACAACCTTTCGGGTCTTTACACTGTTCGCATATTGGATGAGATCGTCATACCTGCCTTGTTTATAATAGACACTGGCAATCATAAAAGGTACAACGGAATTGTATGATGCGTTCGATTCGGCTTTTCGTAAATCCTTGAGTGATTGCTCATAATCACCGTTATTGAAAGCAATGTATCCAGCGTAATAGTTGGCCGCAGGCGTATATTCGGACGAAGACCCCTTCACGAGATTGAATTGCTCCAACGCTTCATCGAAACGTTTTAAATTAAAGTAGCTATATCCCCACTTAAAATGTCCTTCATTTTGTTGCGAAGATGTTAACGATCCAAATTCAGCTTTTCGGTAATAGACAGATGCTTTCGAGTAACTTTTCTCATCGTAGAAAAAATTAGCGAGATCAAAATAGGCAGTGGTCGCGCGTGGACTTGAAGGATAATCGCTGACAAACTGATCGATCAGCTTTTCGCCATCGGTGTGATTCAGGCTTAGCGCGCTAAATGCAACGTAATAACGGGCATCCGCGCGCCGCGGGTCGCCAGACGTCGTGTTATCAAGATATTCGGAAAAAATCTTGCGCGCTGCACCATACTGGGCATGCGTTATCAGCTCGTAGCCTTTCTGAAACAACCTTTCGTTTTTCGTCTGAGAAAGCTGGTGCTGTGAAAAGGTCTGGTAGGTCAGAAAAAAAAATGTGAGCAAAAACAAGCTTCTGAACTTCACAATAAAATTGGGTTTGAATTAGAACAGCGATGCAGCGGATTTATTGTAACAGGCACATCAAATATGTCTAAGCAAAAAACACGCCTACACTGTAAATGCACGGCTTCAAAGCTATACATTCCAGATTGATTTTTGCAAGAATTTCCGGCGAATGATAGAGCGTTTAGACAAGTGGTAAACTAGCGCATGATCCGATAGACAAGTTCGCGGAAAATTTGTCCATCAGAATCCGATCCGGTGTTCACGCCTTTCAGTTTCAAGTCTGCCTCCTTCAGCGAGGATATAACCCGTACAATCTTATCGGGCGAATACTGCCTCATTGCCAGAACGTAATCCTTTGCGGCATACGGACTGATTTTCAAGGCAGTAACAAGCCCGCGATCGCTCTTGTCGGACGATTGCGATGCTACTAACAGCTTGCTGAAGAACGAGAAAAGGTAAGCAACTACGGGGATGATCGGGTTCTTCTTTGTGTTACTCTCGAAGAAGTTAATAATTTTTGTTGCGAGAAGGGTGTCTTTGTGGATGATCGCCTTTTGCAGTTCAAAGATGTTGTACTCTTTACTCACGCCGACCTGGTTCATTACCTGTTCGGTAGTGATGGCAGCTCCGGGCGCCAGCGCGATATTAAGCTTATCAATTTCGTTCGCCAACCTGTGAAGATCATTCCCCACGTACTCGCAGAGCGCAGTAACGGCCCGATCATCAATCCTGATCTTGTTGTCGGCCGTATAGTCCATTACAAATTCAGGTAACTGATTGTCGTAAATCTTCTTGGTTGAAAGACATACCGAATACTGATCGATCTTCTTCCCAAGCTCTTTGCGCTTATCAAGTGACTTGTGCTTGTGGCAAAAGACGAGAATTGTACTGGGAACTGGTTTCGTTAAATAATCCAGCAAAAGTTTGGCACCGATTTCCTTCCCTAAGTCCTGAATCTCCTGCGCTTCTTTCACAATCACCACCTGGCGCTGTGCCATCATGGGATAACGACGTGCGTGGGTTAGTATGGTTGCCATGGCGGCATCCTTGCCGTACACTACAACCTGATTAAATCCTTTCTCGGCGTCCGTCAGCGCATTCTTTTCAATAAAATCAGAGATAAGGTCAATGTAAAACGTTTCTTCTCCCTGTAGAAAATAGACTGGGGCAAACTTACCTGCCTTTAACTCCGACAAAATTTTTTTCACGCTTGCATCCATCAGCTAACATTCTTTTTATTACTGAATCCAATCGCGGTATAAACTCCCACAAGTGCTCCTGCAAAATGTGATTCCCACGAAACACGCGGGTCGGTGGGTAAAACACCGTAGATCACCCCACCATAGAGCAGTATGACAACAATAGAGATCAATAATGAGGTAAAATCACGTCTGAAAATTCCAAAGAAAATAAGGAAGAATGCAAGCCCGTAAACGATACCACTTGCGCCGATATGACTGGAGTCCTGGCGGCCAAAAAGCCAAACCAGCACATTCGTCCAGAAGTAAGCCCGAAAAAAAATAACGCCGCCAATCCGCTCATAAAAGAAAAACACCACACTGCCCAGAAACAGCAGTGGTACCGTGTTCGACAGCAGATGATTGAAGCTGCCGTGTAACATGGGCGCGGTAAAAATTCCAATCAAGCCAACGGGATTCCATGGGATAATCCCGAAAATACTAAGTGGCCAGCCCAGCGTAACTTCCACAAAAAAAGCCGCCCACATAATGAACACGAGTCTGAATGGAACGATGGAGCTGCTAAACCAGGAGGATTGCGTCATTTACGGGTAGTGGATTCTGGCGCAAATAACTAAATAATGTCAGAGTACCGGAAGCCGGAGCGGTATTTTTTAAGTGGGGACGTAAGCTTTTAGCTGAACAAATCTGATTCGCTCACGTTGATTTTGTATATTTACAGATTGACCTAAACCCTGCATGTACGAGAAAGATCCGGTAAAGATTTTTGTTGTTGAAGACGACCCGGCTTACGCGAAATTCCTGAAGTACGTATTAGGCTTAAATCCTGATTACGAAGTTGATTTTTTTACGACCGGAAAAGAGTGTCTCGATAATCTTCATAAGAATCCGGCAATCATTACGCTGGATTACTCGCTGCCAGATACAGCCGGCGAAAAAGTTTTACAGCACATCAGAAGCCACGATCCGAACATCAACGTCATCATTGTTTCTGCGCAGGAAAAGATCGGCACAGCCGTTGACCTTTTGAAATCGGGCGCGTACGACTACATCATCAAAGATCACGAGACAAAAGACCGCTTAATCAATTCAATCAACAACGCCAGGAATAAAACACAACTCATCAAAGAGATTGATTTCCTCAAGAAAGAGATTTCTGAAAAGTATGAATTCGAAAAGAGTATTGTCGGAACAAGCACGGCAATTAAGAAAATCTTCACGCTGCTGGAAAAAGCATGCTCGACAAATATTTCAGTTTCAATAACGGGCGAGACAGGCACAGGGAAAGAGCTGGTAGCGAAGGCTATCCATTACAATTCAAAAAGAAAAAACAAACCTTTTGTCGCTGTTAACATTGCCGCTATTCCAAAGGATCTGATCGAGAGTGAACTTTTCGGCCATGAAAAAGGCGCATTCACCGGTGCGGTTTCTAGGCGCATCGGTAAGTTCGAAGAAGCTGAAGGTGGCACCATCTTCCTTGATGAAATCGGAGAAATGGATCCGAATCTTCAGGCGAAACTGCTACGTGTTTTACAGGAACGTGAAGTAACCCGGATCGGCGGGAACCAGGTGATCAAACTCGATGTGAGAATTATTGCAGCTACGCACCGGAATCTCGCTGATGAAGTAAAGAACGGGCGCTTCCGCGAAGATCTTTATTACCGTTTACTTGGATTACCGATTCAACTTCCGCCGCTGCGGGAGCGTGGTAATGACGTGATCATGATTGCGAAGTTTTTCCTCGACCAGTTTTCGAAAGATAACCAGCTACCAAAATTTAAGGTTGCCGCCGATGCCCAGGAAAAGCTTTTACAATATCCGTTTCCGGGAAACATCCGCGAACTGAAATCAGTAATTGAGCTGGCGGCCGTGATGTCTTCGGACCAGGAGATAAAGGCTTCGGATATTACATTCAACAACACGGGAAGAACTGAATCATTCCTTTATCAGGAGATGACGATGCAGAATTATATGTATCACATTATCCGGTATTATCTCGACAAGTATGACAATAATGTGCTTGAAGTTGCGAAGAAGCTGGACATTGGAAAGTCATCATTATACCGATATCTGAAGGAGATGGAGTCGGCGGGAATCTAGTTGGTATACTAAACGTAAGTAGTTGACACTACAACAGTACATAAAAAAGGGAGTGTTTTACGAGGCCGTTGTTGAGGATGGTTCTGATCTCATTTTTATTGTTGATTACGAGGGTAATATTCATTATCACAATTCCTCGGTGCATGTTCTCGGCTATCGATCAAACAGTTTAACCGGAAAGAATTTTTTCTCCTACATTCTTCCTGAAACCGCAGCCGATTTACGTGTGCAATTTCGGAAAAGCCAAAAGCGCGCATATACGGAAAAAGTAGAGTTCCAGTTTCTGTGCAGCGACAGGTCTTACAAATTTCTCGAGTTTAATGCGATCAATCTCAAACACAAAGAAGGTACGGAAGGCTTCATCCTTGATTGTCGCGATATTACCCTACGGAAACGAGATGCTGAAGAGCTAGTGCGACTTCAGAAAGCTAAGGAACAGTTTCTTGCCAACATCAGCCACGAAATCCGCACGCCAATTAATGGCATTGCGGGCATGGCAAGCCTGTTGAGTCAAAATCCAAGTCCGGAAGACCGGGAGATGTATCTCAACGCGATCCGTCACTCTGCGGAAAATTTGAAGCT
>DASPJN010000169.1:0-18974 GCA_035628595.1 Chryseosolibacter sp. | reverse complement strand
TTGAAATGTTCCCTTGGAAACAATTACAGACGCATTATTAAGATCACTCAATAATGCGCACGTAACCGCCTCCCCAGGCCTGCCTGCCGCTGCACCAAAATTAATTGCAAATGAAGTATTACTAAGATTATGACCGCGTGTATCAAGAACATACGCGACACTGCTACTCATTTCAAAATCCACCGCAGAAAAATCGAGGATCATGTTGTCGTCAAAGTAGATGGAACCAGCAACGCTGTTGCTAATCCAAACCGATGCGGTCGGGCTCGGGTAATCCTTTCGGATGCGGAGCGTTGGTGTATTAGATACACCGCGCCAGTCCATTGTTGCGAACGATGCACCGTTATTATCGCCGTCATCTGGAATATAAACCACCTGACTCGGAAGCGTGAAGGAGTTAACGTCAAAGATCACACTGTCTGAGATTGTCGGAATAACGCCCGCGGATGGGCCTCCCGATGTTAATGACCAGCGGGTGGAGTCATGCCAGTCACCACCGTTTCCAACCCAATACAATTTTTGGGCAGAAGCAAAGTGAGTGATCAAAACGCACAACAACGCCACAACGGTTTTTGCGTACAGTTTTTTCATAAGGAAGTTTTGATTAAAAGCCTGGTAATAGATAAAGTAGAATGAAAAATGGGAATATATGCTTGAGAATTATGACGATTCGAAGAGATCGTGAGCATAGCCATGGGGTTAGGTTTGCTTTGTAAAGAACCGAAAGAAGCACCTGCCATCATATACCCACAAATGGGTATAATTCGAAAATTATACGCAGAACCAATCAGCATTAAAAAAAAAGAGCTGCCCGGTAGAGCAGCTCCGCACTCAATATTTTTTGAGTTTACTTCTTAAGAGTAAACAAATGAGTTCCAGCAGTTGATTTCACACGCCCGCCTTCCTCGTAAGTTGTTTGGTCCCACTCAAGTTCCAATTGGAGTTCGGTTGTGCTGATGCTTTTAATGGTCACTTCCATGTCATCATGGTTTCGCACGAAGACGGTGCCGTCAGTTCCGGTTTTAAATAACCAGCTGTCCGATGCTGGCCAAACCGGTGAATCTCCGGTGGTGGTGTAGCCTGTGTCTGTAAATGTTATTGAGAATCCTTCAAAGAGCAAATCAGTAACGTCGTTGACATTTGTACCATTGGTCACTACCACGGTAGTTCCTGCACCAGCGCCCCAGGTACCACCGCTGGCCGTTAGCGCTTCTTTCATGATTTCTTCCTCGGTAGGCTCTACTGGCGGATTTGGTTTCGGACTATCGCCACCACAGTTCATAAATGCAACACAAAGCGAAAAAAGGCAGATAATAGATAGTATTCTCATAGATGGGGTAAATTTCAAAGTGGATTTTGAATACGAATATAATTAAAGTTTTTCACAACAACCACGGGAGACGTTTTTAACAGTCACCCATCATAAACTTTGTATAGCTAATACACAAAGTTAACCTTGGTTTTTTCAGCGCCAATACCCACAAATAGGTATAAATAGGTTAAAGACAAAAAATCGTACGGTCCGGTTGCCTTCAATTTATAATTATTGAAAATATTAGCTGCTAACATGATTGAAAACCTTGGCACTTGGAGCAGCCTGGGTAATGTCACATTGCATACGTTCATAAATCATTTATTTTTAGCCGTTTAATTCCCAATGAACTCCCGCGATTTAAAGCTATTGCTCAGCCTTCCGGTCATTGTAGCGGCACTTGGATACTTTGTCGATATCTATGACTTGCTTCTTTTTAGTATCGTGCGACGTCCAAGTCTTATCTCAATGGGAGTCGCAGAAGAAGCGTTGTTCGATACCGGCGAAATGCTTCTTCGTGTGCAAATGGGTGGATTATTGGTTGGCGGAATCCTTTGGGGAATTATGGGTGATAAACGAGGACGGCTTTCAGTGCTTTTCGGGTCCATTCTCCTGTACTCGCTGGCGAATATCGCCAATGGATTCGTTACCACGGTTGATCAATATGCATGGCTACGGTTTATCGCGGGCATTGGTTTAGCCGGGGAACTCGGTGCTGGAATTACCTTGGTTTCAGAGACATTACCACCTAACCTCAGAGGTTATGGAACCACCATCATTGCAACGGTGGGGCTGATGGGAGCGGTGCTTGCAAACTTTATTTCGAAGATATTTGATTGGCAGGTTGCTTACTTTATTGGCGGCGGGCTAGGTCTGTTATTGCTGGTTGCCAGGGTCAGCATTTTTGAATCGGGTATGTTTCTGCAAACCAGGAAGAAGGATATTCAGCGAGGTAACTTCTTCCAGCTTTTTACAAAAAAATCCCGTTTTATCAGATTCATGGGCTGTATTTTTATCGGCCTTCCGATCTGGTATACGATCGGGATTCTCGTAACCTTTTCTCCTGAATTTGCCAAAGCATTAGGAATATCCGGCTCCATCGTTGCCGGCGATGCAGTTATGTTCAGCTACCTCGGACTTGCAGCAGGGGATCTATCCAGCGGTTTCCTGAGCCAGAAGATTGGCTCGCGGAAGAAGGTCGTTGCCCTTTATATTGTATTGACAACGATCTTTATACTGCTCTTTCTTTTCATGCCTGTTCGAACAGCAGATTTCTTCTACCTCACGTGCTTTGCGCTGGGCTTTGGTATTGGCTATTGGGCGCTCTTTGTTACAATTGCTGCCGAGCAGTTCGGAACAAATATCCGGTCCACCGTTGCAACATCAGTTCCAAATTTCATACGCGGAACGGTGATTCCCATTACGCTGATGTTCAAATACTTCCGTGATGATATCGCTGGATACTATGCGTTAGGCGAAGGTGCGGTTACCGCTCGAAATAACGGTATCATTTACGGGGCTTTGATCGTGGGTATTTTCACCATCGTCATTGCCTTTGTTGCGCTGCGTGTAATTGACGAAACATATGGCCGCGATCTTGATTTCGAAGAAATCGACCGTACAACCTAATGTAATGAATTTCGTTAATGAGCATCGGCGAGAATATCAGCCAATCGTTAAATTTGTATCTATTAGCCGAGTAGCCTTTGTGAAGCGGAAATATACCATCCTCCTGTTCTCATTAATAACGCCGTTATTTTCTGTTTTTGGGCAAAACGAGCAACTTATCGACAGCCTGAAAAAACAGCTTCCGGCGGCGGATGGAGCTGCGCGCTATTCTTTGTTGCTTGATCTCGCCTGGGAACATCGGTTTGCAAACCCGGATTCAACCATCGCCTATAGCAATGAGGCATTTGACCTCGGCAAGAAACTAAACCTGACCAGTGGTATTGCACGTTCGTTGAATGTTAAAGGTGTAGCCTTTAATTACAAAGGTGAGCGCTTAATGGCATACGAGCTTTTTACCAAGGCGAATCAACTGGCAATAGCCCAGAATGATTCGTTGCAGATTGCTCACTCGAACAACAATATTGGCCGGTTGTTTTTTGAACAGGGATTGTTGGGGAGATCATACGAGCATTTCATTACTGCGAGGCAGATTTTTTTTAGCATCAACGATTCGTCAGGACTAGCGTACGTTTATCAGAGTCTCGCAAATCTTTACAAGACCCAAAAGGATGACAAAAAAGCAGAGGATAACTTCATCCGCGCTTATAAGATCCGTTTGAATCTGAAGAACTCGCGCGATATTATGTCCGCGCTGGTTTACCTCGGAAGATTTTATCTGGAGACGAACCAGAACGAAAAATCAATCCGGTCACTTACGCTCGCAGATTCGACCGGGCAACAGATTAACGATCAAATTAACTTAGCGGAGATCAAAACCTATCTCGCAGAAGCGTACCTGAACGTAGGTAAGTTCACGGAAGCTGATAAGATTGCACACCAGGGGCTTGATGTGATCGAAGAGGTTGATAACATCCGAATGCGTCCGCAGGCTTATCATATCATTGGTGAGATTTATTTTGCGAAGAAGCAATACGATAAGGCAAAGGAATACTTCAACTCTTCATTACTCATCGCCACCCGTATCCAGGATCTCAACGGCCAGATGCGTGCATATCATGATCTCTGGCAAGTGGCAGAGAAGATCGGCACGGAAGGCGAGCGACTGTTTAACATGAATGGTTATCTGATTCTGAAAGATTCCATCAAAGACCTTGACCTCGCGCGGCAGGTGGAACGGTTGCAATTCGAGATCGAAATCGAGCGCAAAGAACAGGAAAATAAATTGCTCAAGGCGGAAGACAGTGTGAATGAAGCTGTAATCCGGCAACAAAAACTCCAGAATATTGTTTTGATCGTCATCATCGGTTTTGTCAGTATTCTTGGCATTATCCTGTGGCTGAATAGTAAGCGAAGAACAGAAATGTATGAGCAACTCGTGGTACAGACGGAAGAAATTCAGAAGCAACGCGAAGAGATCATCCGCCAGAATCAGAAGCTATCGAAGCGAAACCAACAGCTGTCGGATTTGAACCATGAGAAGGATACGCTCATGAGCATCGTCGCACATGATCTGAAATCACCACTTCATCGCATTAAAGGGATTATTGACCTGATGGAAATGGACGGACCGATCACGCAGGATCAGGCTATTTATCTGAAAATGGCCAGAGATGCAACCAGCTCCGGTCTTGATCTGATTACCGACTTGCTGGATGTTCACATGCTCGAAGAAAATGTTGAGCCGCGGTACGTTTCGTTTGACATCAGCAAAGTTCTGCTTGACAAAATCAACCATTTCATACCGGCCGCGGAAGCAAAGAATATTCATCTTTACATCACGCGCGTTTCAAATGATGAGGTGACCACAGATGCAGATTACCTGAACAGGATCATGGACAACCTGCTGTCGAATGCAATCAAGTTTTCTGAAAGCGGATCGACTGTCGTGGTTGCCGCAGGCACATTGAATGATGAGTTCTGGATATCAGTGAAAGATCAGGGGCCCGGTTTCAGCAACCGGGACAAAGAGTTGATGTATCAGAAGTTCAAGAAACTTACCGCGCGTCCTACAGGGGGTGAATCGTCAAATGGACTCGGGTTGGCAATTGTGAAAACACTCATCGATCGTCTGAAAGGTAAGATCGAATTATCATCTGAGGATGGAAAAGGCAGCGAGTTTACAGTAAGGTTTCCAATCGCCAAATCAGTTGCTACAGTAAGTGCACCAGTAACTCCGCAGATGAGCGCTGAATAATCTCAGCACCCATCGGGAGATAGCGTCTATATCTTCTGTAAAGCCTGATCGAGATCAGCGATCAAATCTTCGGCATCTTCCACACCAATGCTCAATCGTATCAGCGAGTCAACGAGGCCGCCTTTCAACCGCTCTTCTTTTGGAATACTCGCGTGCGTCATCGAAGCCGGATGGTTTATGAGCGATTCAACGCCACCGAGAGATTCGGCTAGTGAAAACAGTTCCACCGTCTCCATCAGGCTTTTTGCTTTTTCAATGCTATCGTCTTTTAATGTGAACGAAAGCATTCCGCCGAAATCGCGCATTTGTGATTTAGCAACTTCGTGGTTCGGGTGATCGGCAAATCCAGGCCAGTATACTTTTCCAACTTTCGGATGATTCTTCAGGAAGTTTGCAATCTGCCGTCCGTTCAGGCAATGTCTTTCCATTCGCAGGTGTAAAGTTTTAATGCCCCGCAGCACGAGGAAGGAATCCTGGGGCCCTGGAACGGCACCACATGAATTTTGGATGAACGCAAGTTCCTGGTAAAGCTTCTCATCATTGATGATAAGCGCTCCCATGATCACGTCGGAGTGTCCGCCAAGATATTTCGTGACGGAATGCATGACGATATCAGCGCCCAGATCGAGCGGATTTTGAAGATATGGTGAAGCAAAGGTGTTATCGACCGCAACGATAATGTTTTTCTTTTTCGCGATTGCCACACATGCTTTTATATCGACAATGTTCATCAATGGATTCGTCGGCGTTTCCAGCCAGAACAATTTAGTCTTATCGTTAATCAACGGCTCAATGTTCGAGGCTTTTGTTAAATCGATGAAGTGGAACTTAATACCATACTTCTCGAATACCCGTCTGAACATGCGATAGGATCCGCCATACAAATCATTACTAGTAATTACTTCATCGCCGGGGTTGAGAAGTTTGATCACCGCGTCGGTAGCGCCCATACCTGATGAAAAACAAATCGCAAATTTTCCATTCTCCAGGGCAGCCAGACTCTTCTGCAGTGAATTTCTCGTCGGATTCGCACCTCGGGCGTAAGCATAGCCTTTATGTTTTGCCGGCGATTCCTGAACATACGTGGATGTCTGAAATATGGGTGTCATGATGGCACCGGTAGAAGGATCGGGCTCCACACCCGCGTGCACTGCTTTGGTTGCGAATTTCATAGGTGATTTTGTTTTTGCGTGGCAATATTACATATCTATTCCGGAAGTAAACAGCCTGTTGTTTACTTACTTGCGGTTGCGCCAATAGGCGGTGATAACTTCCTTCCAGCTTTTCGGATTTTTTATATAAAGCGCGGTATTCACCAGCATCTTTTCCTCCGGTGTGATGTCGCGGAGGTTTTCATAGGTGCCGAGGACAACGTCACAGATGCTGATAAGACGTTCGTCATCGGCCTGCATCAGCTTTACGAATTGCTGGATAGTACTTCTTTCATGAGGGGGTTGGATTGATGGTTCCGATGGCTCTGTCGTTGGCGGACTTTGTGTAGAAGGAAGCTTTTCCGGAGACACAAGCGAAGCTGCCTGTTGTTTGAGAAACTCATCGAGATCTTTCAGCGTATTCTTCTTCTTACTCATGCAATGTGTTTTAAGATCTCATGCGCAATGGGCTGATACTCCTTTTCAGAATCGACAGTGCTGAAATTTACGTAAAGATTTTTCTGTGGAACCATCGTTGGCAAAATAATGGCGTCCAGGTTTTTGAGGTTCTCGCGGATCGTATAAAGATTTGTTGTGCTATGAATCCGGTTCGGAAGTATCAGAATTTTTAGTTGTGGATTTAACTGTCGTGCGGGCGCCAGGTCTGTTACAGTCTGATACGTTACCAGCAGGTCGTTCTGCGTAAGGCTGGTGGGTACAATTACGATGTCGCTCACGAGGCAAAGTTTCTTGATTCCTTCGTCTGTTGTTTTTCCCGCGCTGTCGACGATCACAACATCTGTACCGCGTTTCGTTTTCATATTGGTCAACTCGTCGGCCACTTCATTGTCTTGCGAGCCTACGATATCAAATCCTTTTCCGTCCTGTTTACGTTTGAAAATTTCCATTTTCCGCAACGTGTTCAGCGTATAGTTTGTATCGGTTTCAACGAGGATAACTTTTTTTCCAAGATGATGGAGAGTTGTTGCCAGATTGATGGCATTAGTGGTTTTACCAGTACCTCCTTTGCGACTGATAAACGATATAACCTTCGGCATACCTTAAAAATAAGAAATGCCAATACGTTTTAAAAGAAAACGATTGGCATTCTATGATCGAGTGACGATTCAGCGATGCTGGGTTGATCGTCTTTGAAAGTCAATTCATTCGACGTGGATTGTTATATTCCCCGGTTTACGTCAAACTTCTCCAGATAGTCAGCCACGCGCCTTACAACACTTCCTCCCAATGCGCCATCAACGACACGGTGATCGTAAGAATGAGACAGGAACATCTTGTGGCGAACTGCAATCGCATCACCGTAAGGCGTTTCAATAACTGCAGGCTTTTTCTGGACAGCACCCAGTGCGATGATCGCAACCTGCGGCTGCATAATGATGGGCGTTCCCATTACGTTACCAAAAGATCCGACATTAGATACTGTGAACGTTCCACCTGCGAGTTCATCCGGCTTCAGTTTGTTTTCACGCGCACGTTTCGCCAGGTCATTTACAATTTTCGCAAGACCTGTCAGATTATACTGATCTGCATTTTTGATAACAGGCACGATCAGGTTACCTGTCGGGAGTGCTACAGCGAGGCCAATATTAATATCGCGTTTTTTAATAATGCGGTCACCATCGACCTGCACGTTGATCATCGGAAAATCTTTGATCGCGTTTACGATTGCCTCGATAAAGATAGGAGTGAATGTGAGTGCATCGCCTTCACGCTTCAAAAATTCATTTTTCATTTTGTTGCGCCAGAAAACAATGTTTGTTACATCGGCTTCAACAAAGGAAGTAACATGTGGCGATATGCGCTTCGAATCCACCATTCGCTCTGCGATCATTCTGCGCATGCGATCCATTTCGATGATCTCGTCGCCTCCGCTGATCGAAACCGGTACTTTTTGCGGCGCGGATGCTTGGGGCGTTGCAACCGACGTAACTGCAGCACGTTGTTGGGCCTGGATATTGACGCCCACGCTTCTATTCTGCACGTAACCTAAAATGTCGTGCTTCGTTACGCGCCCTGCCGAGCCTGTCCCAGGAATTGTTTCCAACTCCGCCACTGCAATGTTTTCCTGCTTTGCGATATTCTTTACCAACGGAGAATAGAAGCGTGACGATGTGCTATAATTAGCTGGCTCATGACCAGCCCCATTTGACCCGTTCGCCGTTGCGACCGGCTGGGCTTGTATTTCTTTTGCTGGAGAGGCCGCTGGCATTGATGGTGCTGCCACACCTTCCGCTACATCTGTGGTAATAATGGCAATCGCTTTTCCAACCTTTACAACTTCACCTTCCTTTGCAAGAATTTCTTTCAGAACACCGGCGTGTGTTGAAGGAACTTCAGTATCAACTTTGTCGGTCGCAACTTCAAGAACGGATTCGTCCTGCTCGATCTTGTCTCCAGGCTTTTTCAACCAATGAAGAATTGTTGCTTCCATGATACTCTCGCCCATTTTAGGCATGATCAGTTCAACTTGTGCCATGTTTCAATCGTTTTCTGAGGGGGCAAAGTTAATGAGATTATAATATTTTCTGTTTAGCCGGCGATCAAATTTGGGATAATGGCGGCAGGTTCGCGGCAAATTTTTGCAATAGACTTGTTTGCAATTGAATCTATCGGGATTGGCGTTTTTGCACTGTGTTTATTCGGCTGTACTTTCAGATGCGCTATCGCGGTTTGCGTTGAATTTTTTAACCTTCGTGGGATGGCTTAAGCGATAATCGTGCGATTGCTGGTTGATTTTCAATGCTTTATTCACATACCCTTTTGCGTACCGTTTGATCCGTGCATCAAATGAGATCAATTCACCTTCCTTCAGGTGAAGTTGTTGGAAAGCCCTGGTAAATGTGAGCCATACATGATCGGTGAGAACCTCTGGCGTACCCAGCTTTTTGATGTTTTTCAAAAGCACTGTTTCTTCCGTGTATCCCTTGTAATTCGTTCTTTTTCCAAGTCGAACGAACATCGCAGTGAATGTCATCCGTTCACCCTGATCGGCGGCAAGTTTCTTTCTCATCAGATCAAATCAAACGATCGTGCGTACATGGCCAGATCATAGCTGGAGGTGATTTTTAATTTCTTACGGATATTCTTGCGATGCGTCTCGACGGTAGCTGGAGCAACGTGAATAATTTTCGCTATTTCATTCGCGGTTTTCCCAAGGACGAGTAATGGCAATACCTCCTTCTCGCGCGGCGACAACAGGCTAAATTGTTTGTAGTGCTTTTTAATGAAATTGTTTTCGTCCAGCAACCTGGAAACCTTTGTGGTGATGTGATGCTGCGGGTCGATTTGTAACGCCATGGTGACCATCAACACGGGCTTTCCGTTGTCATCGCGCAAAAGCACGCGCGTACTACTCATGTACCAATCCCATGGATGATCGTGCGAACGACGAACCTGTTGGAAGTAGGATACCAATCCGCGATCGTCCTTCTGTTGAAGCAACTCAAGAATTTTTGGTGTATAATCTTTCGCGTCTTCCGTGTTGAAATGTTTTTCATAGTAAGCCTGATTGCTCATTCGTCTTACTTCCTCGATTGAAATGAAAAGGTTGTCGAGCCCTCGCTGCGACATGTATTCGATCGCTAAGGTTTCGATATTGTGTATGATCACCACGCAGGGGAACTCATCCGCGCATGAAGCAATTTTTTCGACGGCCTTGTTTACTTTTTCCTTTAGGTCTTGAGTCATTTCAATCTTGTTTGTACAACAACGAACAGTCCAGTGTCCAAAAATGTTTGCAGCCACGCAATGAAAATGAAAAATAGGATGGAAAAAGCACTTTTTGAAACCGGCGAAGTATTTGTTTAGAATCGCCCATGAGAACGTTTATTGCTGTTATCCTCTGGTGTCTCCTTTTTGTACTGTGCTGGCCACTTGCCCTGATCGCCTTATTCCTGCTGCCGATCGTCTGGCTGATCTTGTTGCCTTTTCGAATTGTCGGGTTTACACTCGATGCGGTGTTCAGGCTTATCACGGCTATTTTCACATTGCCGTTCAGGTTATTGCGCAGATAATGACGTTGTGATCTTCGATTGATGTTTTATCTTTAGTTGAAAGTCACACGTATGAAAAAGAAGAAGGCGCTTATTATCATTCTCGCACTCATTGCTCTTTTAACGGCCGCATATTTTTATTTCGACAATCGTAACAGAACGTTAAGTCCTCCGGGCAAAGTGACTGAATCAAATAGTGGTTTAACCGTTTCAATATCATACAGCAGGCCGTCTGTCAGGGGTCGTTTGATCTTTGGAACAGAGGAACAAAGTGCTTTGCTGCCTTACGGGAAGTATTGGCGTCTGGGTGCAAACGAGTCAACGCAGATCACCTTCAGTACAGATGTTTTATTTAACGGAGAAGAAGCAAAGGCGGGTACATACAGGATGTATGCAATACCTGGTCAGAATAGTTTCGAAATCGGTTTAAATACGGCTGTCGGGAAGTGGGGATACAGCGAACCGAACTATGAACTTGACATATTACGAACGAAGGTTCCAGTCAGCAAGAATTCTCATATCGAACAATTCACCATACGACTTGAGTCAGCCGATGGTGGCATTGATGTTATCTGTGAATGGTCGGATGTTAGTTTTACTATTCCTGTTCTAACAAAATAGTTTTAATCGGGCAAACTCGTCCTCACCAGGTTCAGTACTGCAATTGACGACATGCGGATATTGATCAACCTGTCTTTCGACAATTGTAACCTGCGTGTGATTGTTTGATGCTCGTCTGAATACGCGATCCACACCGTGCCAACGGGTTTTTCGGCAGTTCCTCCTCCCGGTCCGGCAACACCAGAAGTTGCTACACCAATGTCGGTTTCAAACTGTTCTCTGACCTTCTTCGCAAGTGCTGAAACTGCCTCTTCACTCACAGCCCCAAATGATTTTAGTATGGCAGGATCAATGCCGAGATTATTTGTCTTGATTTCATTAGCGTACGCGATGACTCCGCCTTTGAAGTACGATGAACTTCCTGGCACAGAGGTTAAAAGGTGTGAGAGGTATCCTCCAGTACAACTTTCCGCCGCCGAAACTGTCAGTTTTTTTTGAGCAAGGGTTTTGCCGAGAACAACCTCCAGTGAATCTTCCCCAATGTTAAATATGTAATCACCCGCGAGCAACTTTAAGTTTTCGACAAGCTCTTCTGCTTCGCGCTGCATGCTGGTTTTGTCGTTACCAATAGCTGTAAGCCTCAGTTTCACTTCTCCTAAACTTGGAAGGTATGCGAGCCGGATATGCTCAGGTAGTGCGTTTTCCCACGACGAAATTTTATCAGCAAGGAATGACTCACCGATGCCAACAGTTCTGATAACGGTATGAAGTATTTCTGGTGTTTGAAAAGCAGCTTTCAGTTTCGGGATGACGATATCAGTCATCATACGTTTCATTTCATGCGGAACTCCCGGCATTGACACGAAGACTTTTCCATTTTTTTCGAACCACATTCCGGGTGCGGTTCCCATGCTGTTTGTAATCTTCTCGCAACAAACAGGAAGCGATGCCTGTAGCCTGTTGATTTCCGTGAGCTCTCTTCCGCGACTTTTAAAGAATGCCGTTACTTCCGCTAGTGCTTCTTCATGGATGGCCATCTCGCAATTAAAGTATTTTGCAAGGCATGGCTTTGTCAGATCGTCATTCGTCGGACCCAGACCGCCCGTGATAAGTATGATGTCGGCGCGCGTTTCTGCTTCCGCGAAAGCGGTAAGAATTTCTGATTCAATATCGCCAACGGAAGTTTTTCGAATGACCTTGATTCCCGCATTAGCGAGTTCTACACTCATCCATTGAGAATTTGTATCGACAATCTGGCCGAAAAGAATTTCATCGCCAATGGTGAGCAGTTCTGCAGTTATAGTTTTCATCTCAAAGGCCGAAATAGTGTAAATTCCTGAACGTTTGCAATCGACCCTTGAATTCGTAGCCTGCTTAAATAAAATTGGAAGGTTTTACAGCGTTTAACCAACAAACCATGTCTTCCATTAAACAATCAGCTCGACTATGCGACAAAATCTGAATTTATTAAAATCAATGCTCAGCCTTCCCTTGCTTTCATTTTTCATGGGAATGGTGATTCTTTCTGGATGTGATATGTTACAGGAAGACAAATCAGCGCAACAGCCTGAACTCGAATTTGTTTCCGATCCACTGGTTATAACCCCAGCTGGCTCCGGAATCATCGACTTGCGATCTCTGATCGCGTCTTCCGGAAACTATTCTTTTCAGATCTCGCAAAGACCAACGCTTGGAACATTGCAGTCAATGGGCGGAGATGTTCTGCGGTATACTGCGAATGAGGGGGTTAATGAGGGACAGGATGCGTTCATTGTCTCTGTCTTTTCCTCAGCTAATAGTTTGCTCGGACAGGATTCGGTTTCAATCGTCATCACGCAGGATTCGACTAACATGCCGTGCGGCGTTTATGCAATCAATGACTATGCTTATTATTCTGATTCCACCGCCGTGGATGGCCATATCGATATCGATGTTTTATTAAATGATATACTTTGCGGAGTCGAACCATCTCAAATTGAAGTTTCAATTCCAGAAGATCTCATGGAGGGCAGCAATCCACTTCCGCAAGCCCATTTCGGAACGGTGTCAGTGCTTGCAGATAATAGAATTCGGTATACGCCGGATGATATGTTTAACGGAACCGATAGCATTATATACAAGTTGGTGAAGCCTGCCGGCGTACCGGAAGCTGGTGACCCTGAAATCACCGCCTATGGTTTTATATTCATCTCAGCGCAAAAATCCAATCCACCTGATTCAAGTTGTAAAGATAGTTTCTATTTGAATGATGATTTTTATGTTATAAGATTAAACGATCAGGATTCTACTGCCGGAGACTCGACGAACGTGAGAAAAATCTTTATTGGGCTTTTTGATAATGATTTCTTGTGTCCGGCATACACGTTTGAGTTTACCG
The DNA here is from genome assembly GCA_035628595.1 of Chryseosolibacter sp. Lineage (GTDB taxonomy): Bacteria > Bacteroidota > Bacteroidia > Cytophagales > Cyclobacteriaceae > Chryseosolibacter. The sequence goes on along the minus strand of DASPJN010000169.1, from coordinate 5,737 downwards.
ATCCGGAAAACGGTGGAATAATAAGCGAATGGAACTACGCAGGCCAGATGTACTACGAAGCACCACCATTGGCTGTGACTGGTTTTGCTGATTCATTTTCTTATGAGGTTTGCATTGAGGGTGTTTGCCGTGAAGCTTCAGTGACAATTACATGTGAATAAGAAATAAATAAGGCATCCGCGTGACTTAGCGCGGATGTCATTTTTGATGGATCCGTTATCAGACATCATTCGAGGATGCATAAGAAATGATTCACGTGCACAACGTGAATTGTACGACCGTTATAAAGCACGGCTGATGGGCGTATGCCGACGATACACCGCAAACCGTGACGAAGCACATGACATCCTGCAAGATGCATTCATTAAAATTTTTAACAAGATTGATCAACTCAATTCTTACGAGAAGATTGATGGTTGGCTTATCCGCATTACAATAACAACGGCATTAGACTACTATCACAAAAACAGACGATTTTCCTTCGCTACAATTGAGAACATCGAGAGCGAAAGTGAAGAGTACGAAAGAATTTTTTCGACAATAACAGATAAATATCTGGTAGACATGATCAATTCCCTGCCCGATGGTTGCAGGGTAATTTTCAACCTTTTTATCGTCGAGGGTTATTCGCATGCCGAGATCGCGACGATGTTGTCGATTACAGAGTCAACATCGCGATCTCAGCTTGTGTATGCAAAGAAGTTGTTAAAAGAAAAACTCAACGCAGTAGGTGTGTTGCGATATGAGCGATATGCATAACGATATTCCAGAAGAGCTTCGCCGAAAGCTTCAGGGTTACGAAGAGCAACCTTCGCCAGACCTGTGGAAGAAGATTGAATCTTCTTCGCAGAAGCCTATTGCCGTGGATGAAGCGCTTAATAGTTTTCAGGAGGAACCTGACGAATATCTTTGGCACAAGATCAATACAAATTTGCAGTATGAACGCTTTTTTAGTTGGGTGGATTTTTCAGGGAGGATAGCAGCAACAATTGCACTCTTGTTCCTGATTTGGATAGGCGCAAGTCAGCGCGACAATCAAAGAACAAAAGTCGACTCAGAAACCGCCGGTAATTTAAAAAATGAAAATAAGGAGACGCCGCCCATTCCGGGAGATAGTCAGGAAAGAGTACCTGCCTTGGCGATGAGCTTACAAAACGCCAATTCAAATGAAGGAAATGTATTGGAAGATGATCAATCACCGCCAGGTGAATTATGGTTAGCTGATACTTCTGCTGGTGTTCCGCAACGCATTCATCGGGATAGCGCTGACGCGATGCTGATCGAGGAAAAAAACCTGGATACGCACGCCAGGTTTGCAAGATTGCAACGCGATTCAGTGATCATGCCCGCAGGCGCTGACTCGACACAATCACCAAATTCGCTATTGGCAGACGAAAAGAAAGAAGAGAAACCAAAACGCATCCGGAATCACGGCTTATATGCGCTGGTCATGCCGACATTCGGATATCAACAGGTGCGACCTGTAGACGACGACGACATTGTTATTGAAAGCATTGAAAAGATTTCACTCTTTTCTACAAAACGCCTTGGTATCCGGGCGGAAGTTGGGTATGAACACGCAATTTCTAAACGACTGTCCGCGAACGCCGGCGTATTTTATTATCAGAGGAAACAGACAATTGCGTACGGCTACCGTGACCCGCGGCGGGTCGAAGTAGTACCGATCGAGGGACAACCATGGTCTTATCAGGTGAAACAGGAATTACTCTCATCAACGTTTGAATACGAAGTAAAAAATATTGGATTGACGGCAGGCATCAATTACACAATCAAAAGCAAAGTATTGCACCAAAAATTGGGAACAGGTGTTGAGATTCACAAAGCAATGTCTTCATCAGGTGAAATAAATGGTACAAACCGGGCTTTCATTTTCGCGAATGCATATTACCGAATATCTTATCCGGTAGCGCCTTCGATCGACATCATGATTCAGCCTACTTTAAATTATTCCATCCAGCTTGATGAAAGGCTGGATGCGCCATTCTACGTGAAACCCTACGGCTTAGGTTTGAATTTTGGCGCTTACATAAAACTGGATTAGGGGTTGCGGTGGAGGATTCGATTTACTGTGTAAATTGGATCTCCTTTAATGTCGTTGTTGCAGCATGTCCTACGCACTTGATATCCAGCGGGAGATTTATCTCAACGGATTCGCCGGAAAACTTCCACGCATCCCCGTAGATTTTAATCAACTTGAACGCGCAGCAAAGGCGGTGATGAAACCAAAAGCATTTGCTTATGTGGCCGGTGGTGCTGGCACTGAGGAAACTCTGTTTTCAAATCAACGTGGCTTTGCGAACTTCAAGATCGTTCCGCGAATGCTGCGCAATGTTGGTGATCGAGACACCAGTGTGAATTTGTTCGGCCAAAGGCTTCCTTCGCCATTTCTACTGTCGCCCGTAGGTGTACTCGAACTTGTCCACAGGGAAGCTGATCTGGCAGTCGCGCGTGCGGCTTCGGGTTTAGGTGTTCCGTTTATATTTTCCAATCAGGCTTCGTACCCGATGGAGAAATGCGCTGTTGAGATGAACGGATCACCGCGCTGGTTCCAGCTTTACTGGAGCAAGTCAAAAGATCTTGTGCAGAGTTTTGTGCGCAGAGCGGAGGCATGTGGTTGCAATGCGATTGTGGTAACACTTGACACCACAATGCTCGGGTGGCGGACACGTGACCTTGAGCTTGCGTATTTACCTTTCCTCGAAGGAAAAGGCATCGCACAATATACTTCCGATCCCGTCTTTCAGCAAATGATGGATGAACCGGATGATGCTCCACCAATGAAACGCCTGATCACATATCAATCTGTTGCAGGTTTGATTTCGATGGTGAAAAGATATCCTGGTTCTGATTTCTTCTCGAAACTGCGTTCTCAAAGACCGGTGAAGGCAGTGAGAAAATTTATATCAACATATTCCAATCCGGCGACAACGTGGGAAGATTTAGAATTTCTGAGGTCATTGACAAAACTGCCGATCCTGTTAAAGGGCATATTGCACGCGGATGATGCGCGAAGGACGATGGACTACGGTATGGATGGGATCATTGTGTCCAATCACGGTGGACGGCAGATAGATGGAGCGATTTCAAGCGTTGCCGCACTTCCGGCGATCATTGATGCAGTTCCTGATGGGTTTCCGGTATTGTTGGATAGCGGCGTTCGCGGAGGCGCCGATACTTTTAAAGCGCTGGCGCTCGGGGCAAAAGCAGTTTGTATTGGAAGGCCGTACGTTTATGGGCTGGCATTGGCCGGCGAATCGGGTGTTTACGAGGTAATGCAGAATTACATGGCGGAATTTGAACTCACAATGGGGCTTGCTGGTTGTAAGAATGTCAGCGAGATAAATGAAACCATGATCACGGGCTAGAATGCCTCTTGGCTTTAAAAGTATGGTTCTTTACTCCTGATAAGTTTTTTTATCTTGCGAACCCAAAACCACATGAAGAAGTTTATCGTCATCGCGTTCATTCTAAGTGCATGTTCAAGTACACAGATCAACCAGACACTGGGAGAGCTTGGAAAAGTTGGAAGTTCCGGTCAGGCGTTAACAACTCAGGAGGTCGCCGAGGGCTTAAAAGAGGCGTTGATAAAAGGGATCTCGACCGGCTCAGATTATGTTTCGCAAACGGACGGATACTTCAAAAATCCTTCGATTAAAATTCCGTTTCCGCCGGATGTGAAAAAGGTCGAGGATAGACTCCGCCAGATCGGACTTGGTGACCAGGTTGATAATTTTGTTATGACGTTGAACCGCGGCGCCGAGGATGCAGCGAAAGAAGCAAAACCAATTTTTATTACTGCAATCCGTTCAATGACCATTGAAGACGCGTGGGCAATCCTGAAAGGGACTGATGATGCCGCGACACAATACCTGAAGCGTACGACGTCGGCGCAGCTTCGTGAAAAGTTTAAACCCGTTATCCGTCAGTCGCTCGATAAAGTTAACGCAACACGATATTACAGCGACATCATTTCGCGGTACAACCAGATCCCACTTGTTCAGAAAGTGAATCCTGACCTGGATGACTATGCGACTGAAAAAGCTATCGACGGGCTATTCCTGATGATTGCGAAAGAAGAAAAAAACATTCGCGAAAATCCGGTGGCGAGAACCACGGAATTACTCCGACGCGTATTTGGCGCGCAACAATAGATACTCAACTCAACAACCTATAAGATAATGAGCCTTTATAAGAAACACGACGCAACAATTAATAAAGCTATTCGTGCATTGCATGACAGAACCTTCTTTGCAGCTTATCCTGAACACCCTGCGCCAGCAGTTTACGGCGAAACAGCAGATGCAGATGGACAGGCGAAGTTCAAGGCAACAGTTGGAAAAAAATTCGAAGAACTGAAACAGGAAAATGCATCGGGCTGGGCTGGGCAGGAAGAATCTCCTTACATGCAGGAAACACTGAATATCAGTTATCCTACGTTCACCGTTCCGGTATTGATCGAGCGTGCAACGAAGTCCTTTCACCAATGGAGAAAAGTTGATATTCACGAACGGGCAGGCTTGCTTGTCGAAACACTTGAACGCGTGAAGTCTCGTTTTTTTGAAATCGCTTATGCAACCATGCATACTACCGGACAAGGTTATATGATGGCATTCCAGGCATCAGGGCCGCATGCAGCCGATCGTGCCCTTGAGGCTATTGCTGCGGGTTATGAAGAGTTGCAACGCTTTCCAACGAAAGCACTATGGGACAAGCCGATGGGTAAGTTCAACATACAGCTGAACAAAGAATGGCGCGCTGTTCCTAAAGGAATTTCGGTCGTGATCGGTTGTTCAACTTTCCCGACCTGGAATTCAGTGACTGGTATTTACGGAAGCCTGATCACTGGCAACAGCGTGATTGTAAAGCCACATCCTGGATCAATCCTGCCGATTGCAATTATTGTTGCTGAAATTCAGAAAGTACTAGCGGAAAATAATCTTGATCCGAATACTTGTCAGCTTGCTGTTGATACTTTCGACAAGATGATTACGAAAGAACTTGCCGAGCATCCGGCTGTGAAGTTGATTGACTTTACCGGAAACTCAACATTTGGAAGCTACCTGGAAACGCTTCAGGGGAAATCGGTTTTTACTGAAAAGACTGGCGTGAATTCTGTTATTCTCGATTCAGTTGATGATGTCGATAAAGTGGCGGCTAACCTTGCGTTTGCGCTTACATTATACAGTGGGCAGATGTGTACTGCGCCGCAGAACTTTTATATTCCGGAAGCAGGGATCAAAAGCAATGGCAACACCATCAGCTTTGACGAGTTCGCGCAAAAACTCGTTGACAACATTTCCGGTCTTGTTGATAACCCGAAAGCCGGGCCGTTCGTACTTGGTGCCATCCAAAATAAAAATACCTGTGCGCGCGTAACGGACGCTGAGAAGCTCGACGGGAAAGTTTGGTTGAAAACCCGTGTGATTGAAAATCCGATGTTTAAAAAAGCGCGGATTACAACTCCAGTTGTCGTCGAAGTTAAATCTTCGGCAAAGGAAGTCTTCTCAAAAGAATTGTTCGGGCCCATTGCCTTGCTGATCAAGACAAAAAACACCAATGAGTCGATTGCCCTCGCGCAGGAGATGGCGATAAAGCATGGTGCAATTTCTTGTGGCGCATATACAACGGATGCAAACGTCCGTGAAAAGATCGCCGACGACATGGCGCTGGCAGCAACGCCTGTGTCATTCAATCTCACGGGAGGAATTTATATGAA
>DASPJN010000168.1:0-10460 GCA_035628595.1 Chryseosolibacter sp. | reverse complement strand
GAGTGGTCGAATGAAATCGGGATGAATGTTACCCAGGGATATCCGGGTCCGTTCTATAACCTGACTTTTAAGAAACGTAACATCTTTCGTGGACTGGAAAACTTCGAACTCAACGGACGCATTGGCTTCGAAGGGGTGGCTGCCGCGACAAGCAGCGGAGGCGTCTACCGGAGTACGGAAGCTGGCGTGAATGCATCGCTTGTGTTTCCGCAATTCATATTTCCATTCAGAGAGGCAACGCAGATCAGATTTGGAAAGTACAACCCCAAGACACGATTGTCGGTGGGTTACAGTTATTCCGACAGGCCAGAATATCGTCGTGCGAGTATTAACCTGTCGAATAACTATACGTGGCAAACAGCGCGAAACACGCAATACTCTTTAAGTCCGGTCAATATCTCGCTCATTAAATCAACAGAAACAGCCGCATTTAGAGCGCGGCTGCGTCAGCTGGACAGTCTTGGTAATTACAACCTTGTGCGTTCATTTAATCCCTCCTTCGTCAGCAGCATGATCTTTACCGTTACATGGAACCGGAACTATGGAACGTATGACCGCAACGCTGTGTTTACACGCGCCCAGATTGAAACAGGTGGCACAAGCCTGAACTTTATCGATCCGGGTTTTATCACAAAGCAAGGTTTACAATATTTCAAATATCTGCGCTTCAATCTCGATTACAGAAAGGTCAGAATCTTAAACAGGTGGGCAACATTTGCTTATCGGCTCAACACAGGCGTTGCCTATTCGTACGGCGCAAATCACTCCCTTCCCTATGAAAAATTCTACTTTGCGGGAGGAAGCAATAGTATCCGCGCATGGCGCCCACGTCGTCTTGGGCCTGGTTCTGTTCCACCAACACTAAACACGAACATGACGGATGACGGTATGTTTGATTACCAGTTTGAAAAGCCGGGTGAAATCCTGATCGAGGGGAGCATGGAGTTGCGCAGTAAGATCATCGGGTTTGTTGATGGCGCTGTTTTCGTCGATGCAGGAAATGTCTGGTCGTTTCGCAATCTTTCATCGGAATCAACTGATGCATCTACACAAAAAGGAAATGCACAACTCGATCCATCAACCTTTTATAAGGAGATCGCTATTGGAACGGGATTTGGTCTGCGATTCGACTTTACATTTTTGATCCTGCGCTTCGACATCGGTATCAAGGTATATGATCCCGCACGAGATGAAGGAGACAAATTCGTTCTGGACAAAGTCAGCTTCTTTAAGCCTTACGCTAAACAGGATGCCAACGGAAACTTTTACGACATCCGCGAACCTGTTATCTACAACGTTGGAATCGGGTTTCCTTTTTAGATCCTTGATCTGCTAATCTTAAAACGATAGCAATTCTCTTAACTCCGCTGCAACCTTTTCTGCATTCGGCAGCATCATCTTTTCGAGATCGACATTAAGTGGGACCGCCGGAAGGTTGGAAGCCCCGTACGTCCACACGGGCGCATCAAGATGTTTGAAAAGTTGCTTAGATACTCTTCCAGCGAGTGATTCAGCAAAAGAATTCATTAACGGCTCCTCTGTCAATACGAAAGTGCGGTTGTGAAGCTTAACGGATTCTTCGATCGCCGACCAATCCAACGGATTGAGTGTACGAAGGTCCATGATCTCAACCTGACCAGGGAATTGTTTTGACGCTTCTTTCGCCCAATAGACACCCATGCCGTATGTGATGATCACAGCAGATTCTCCTGAAGAAATTTTTTCATCAGAAGCGCGCTGTACCATATTTGCTTTCCCAAGCGGGATAATGTAGTCTTCATCCGGTTCGACCGTTTTTGCATCCAGCGTTCCCGGAACCTTAGACCAATACAAACCCTTATGTTCCAACAACACCACCGGATTTGGATCATAAAACGAAGCCTTCAACAAACCCTTCATGTCCGCCGCATTTGAGGGATACACGACCTTTATTCCGCGAATGGTTAATAACGTAGACTCAACACTTCCGGAATGATATGGTCCTCCCCCGCCGTACGCACCGATCGGAACACGAATGAGTGATTGAATGGGGAATTTTCCTTTTGATAAATAACAACTTTTCGAAAGCTCTTCAACAAGCTGATTCAATGCTGGCCAGATGTAGTCAGCGAACTGGATCTCAACAATCGGCTTCGCTCCTACTGCAGACATTCCCGCCGTTGATCCGACAATGTAAGCTTCCTGAATGGGCGTGTTGAACACACGATGGTCGCCATATTTCTGCGCGAGCGTAGCAGCTTCCCTGAAAACGCCACCAAGACGCCGCCCAACATCCTGTCCGTAGAATAATGCTTCGGGATGTTTCTTCAGAATCTCATCTACTGCATGTAGCGCAGCATCCACCATCACAACTTTCTCTGCACCTTTTGGATGACGTGTTCCTTTTTCTTCAACAATCACTGTGGGTGCGAACTCGTGACTATCGAATTCGTTTGGATCAGGATCATTCGCAGCAACCGCACGCTGATAATCTTCAGCAACTTTCTTTATTGCATTTTCTTCAAGCGAGGTGATCGTATCTTCAGTCTCGCCAGCGTCAATGAGAAATTCCCTGAACCGAACAATCGGATCTGACTTCATGTGAAGATCAAGGTCTTCCCCACGATACCATTCTTTCCGAACACCGGAAGTGTGATGACCCAACAACGGACACTTTGCGTGAACGAGGATCGGACTTCTTTTCTTCCGCACAAATTCAATCGCCTTTTTCATTCCGAGGTAAGAGTCGATGAAGTCGGCGCCGTCAACTGCCATGCGTTCCATTCCCTTAAATCCCGCCGCATATTCATACGCATCCATGGCGCGCATTTCTTTACCAGTCGCCGAGATTCCCCAATCATTATCCTGAACAAGGTAAATCACCGGTAATTTCTTTAACACAGCCATTTGAAAGGCTTCAGCAACTTCGCCTTCTGTAACGGAGCCATCACCCAGTGAGCAAATAACAACAGGCTTGTTTTCATCTTTTAGCAACCCCTGTGATTCAAGATAAGTAATGCCGTGTGCCATACCGGTTGCAGGAATTGCCTGCATGCCCGTGGCAGAACTCTGATGTGGTATCAATGGAAAACCTTCGCGCTTCAATGATGGGTGCCCGTAATACGTTCGTCCCCCGGAGAATGGATCATCCGCTTTCGCCATGAGCTGAAGCATGAGTTCGAAGGGCTGCATGCCCATACCGAGCAACATCGATTCATCACGATAATAAAGCGACGCATAATCGAACGACTTAAGCTGTAAACCGGCCGCAAGCTGGATCGCCTCGTGGCCACGAGAAGTGCTGTGAACATATTTGCTGCAGATCTCACGATTCTCATCGTACGTTTCGGCCATGCGGCGCGCTGTGCACATCAGCTCGTACGCTTTCAACAAAACATCACTTTCAATTTCTACTTTCGACTTTCTTTTTGTCTTTACACTCTCAGCAACAGCCATTTTCAATAGGTTGGTCTCGCCGGTAAAGATAATGCAATTTCGAAGAATCAATCGATTGAATTTGCGAATGGAGCCATTGTTTTCCCTTGTTAATTACATTCACAATGGCAATTTTTGCACGCACCGATTTTTACATTGGATTCAGCATCATATGATCACAAAAGAGGAAATCAGCGGTTGGTTCAAGTCCCTGCAGGAAGATATTTGTGTGCAGATTCAAAACGCCGATGGTCGCGCTCGATTTGCGCGTGACGAATGGGAACGGCCGGGCGGTGGCGGCGGCATTACACGCGTGATTGAAAACGGTCGCATCATCGAAAAAGGTGGTGTTAATTTCTCAGCCGTTTACGGTAAAACACCAGAGCAAACGCTCAGGACATTAAATGTTCAATCGGGGATAGCGTCTGATTTCTTTGCAACAGGTGTATCAATTGTCATGCATCCGGTAAATCCAATGGTTCCCATTATCCACATGAACGTCCGGTACTTCGAAATGTCGAATGGCACGTGGTGGTTTGGCGGAGGCATCGATCTGACACCACATTATGTCAATAAAGCAGACGCGAAATTCTTCCACACAAAATTGAAGGCCGTCTGTGATTCGCATGATGCCACGTATTACACGCAATTCAAAAATTGGGCTGACGATTATTTTTTCATCCGTCACCGGAATGAAACACGCGGGATCGGCGGAATCTTTTTTGATCACCTGAAAGACGATGAGGGCTTCACAAAAGAATCACGCTTTGCCTTTGTGAAAAGTGTTGGTGAAAGCTTTGCTCCGATCTACACGCAGCTGATGACGAAAAATGCGAACCTTCCTTCAGGCTATCGCGAAAAAGAATGGCAGCATCTGCGTCGCGGACGATACGTTGAATTTAATCTCGTCTGGGATCGCGGCACAAAGTTCGGACTTGAAACCGATGGGAGAACCGAATCGATCCTTATGTCACTCCCGCCACAGGCCAACTGGAAGTATAACTTTACGCCGGAAGAAGGAACAGCCGAAGCCGAGACACTTTCATTGTTGAAGAAGAACGTTGATTGGCTATCCGCGGGCTGACGCCTTTGGATAGCCTGAATTGTCAAAAAAACATTCAACAAAGATGGTTACTCATATTTCAACGTATCCACCGGATTCACGCGCGATACCTTAAACGTTTGTGATCCGATGATCAATCCTACGAGCAACAACAGGAACATGATCCCGGAAAAAATTTCCATGAATCCAATGTTGGCCCTGTAATAGTACATCTGCAGGAATACCTGATCAAAAAACAAATAAGAAACCGGGGTTCCGATGGCAATGGCGATCAGGATCAGTTTCATGAACGTACGTGATAAGCTGAGCGAAAGATCGGACGATGTTGCTCCAAAAACTTTTCTGATACCCATTTCACGCATCCTGCTTTCAGCCGTCGATACCACCACCGCGAGCAATCCAAGCGCAGAAATTGTAATGGCCAGGAAGCCAAGGAAACCAAAGATCTTGATCATCGTTCTGAACGAAACCATTGCCTCTTCCAACTCTTCGTCAAGGAAGCGTGCCTCAAATGTTTGAGCAGACAGTGTATTCCAGGTTGTCTCCATCCCGGCAAGTGTTTGTTGGATCTCATTGGTGTGTAGCTTCACATTTGCATACCGGAACTGTGTTGGATCATACCGGAAAAAGAACGGCTCGATCTGTTGTTGCAAAGGCATGAAGTTAAAATTCCTGACGACGCCGGCTACGTTGTAATACACACCTGAATCAAGTAGGAACGATTTTCCAACTGCATCATGGGGTGATGCAATTTTAAAGTCGTTCAGAAATTCTTCGTTAACGATAATTGAGCGCTCATTTGCTTTCGGGTCCTCACTGAAATTGTTTCCCGCCAGCATCGTGAGCGCAAGGTTCGGAATGTATTTATCGTCGACGAAAATCTGATACACAGTCGTCGAATCAGCATCCGTTCCTTCTTTTACGGTTATTCCGGAAACGAGCCAGTTGCCCGGAATTCCTGAAGACATTGACACGTCGCGCACACCTTGCAGTTGCTGAACCGCCGTTTTAAACTGTAACGGGTTCGCATCCTTCAACTGGACATCAAGGATATTCTCCTTTTGAAATCCGAGATCAAAGTTTAAAGCATATTTATACTGTTTGAAAACAATCGCAACGCCCAGGATAAACACGAGTGAGATTGAAAACTGCGCTACAATGAGCCACTTTCTCAAAGACACTTTGGAAATTTTTCCAGACTGTGCTGAATTTCTAAGCGTTTCAATTGGATTGAGCTTTCCGAAATAAAGCGCAGGTAAGAATCCAGCCAGGAAACCGGTGATGATTCCAAAAGCGATAAACACTGCCAGTGTAAGTGGCGTGATCTCCAGATCAAACGAACGGCTTCCGCGTACGATCATGTTGAGAAAATGCTCCCGAACAACGATGAAGATCAGTATTGATCCGATCAAAGCAATTCCAGCCAGGATAATCGTTTCGATCACCATCTGGAGAAAAATATGACTTGAATGTCCGCCAGAAACTTTTCGTAAACCAATTTCTTTCGCGCGTTTCAACGCACGGGCAATGGAAATGTTCGTGTAGTTGAAACATGCTGGCAGTAAGACGAGCAGCGAAAGTAAAAAGAAAACGATGATCGACATTTTTCCCCACTGCAAACCAGGCTCGTTGTTATTGTCAGACATCGGGATTTCTGTTATCGGCTGCAATCCCGCACCCATGATCAGCTTGTCGTTCTTAAAATGCCCGGTAACGATTTCATTCGCAAATTGTGCGATATCATCAACGGCGTCTTCATCATTTATCACGAGGTATGTGTAATCGTTCGTCACCGGCGCCCAGTCTGGCTGCGCTGTTGGGTTAAGTGACTTCAACGTGCTGTACGAACACAGTCCTTCAAACAAAAGGTGAGATCGCGGGTAATCCTTCAACACGGCAGTAATGACAAACGTACCCTTATCATCGATGACCACTTGTTTTCCGACGGCAGGCTGGTTTCCGAAAATCTTTTTTACTGCAGATTCAGTTAACACGATCGAGAATGGCTGTGTCAGCGCGGTGTGAATATTTCCTTCCACCACCGGGAATGAAAAAACGTCAAGGAAGTTCGCGTCAACATAATAACCTTCTAATGGAACTGCGTCATTATCGCCGCGACGAACATTTTCATTAAATCCGGTTCGCATCTTCACGACATGACTTGCGGCAGGCATCTCCGTTGCAATCTTATCTGCCACGGCTTCGAACGACGCTGCGCTGGTAACTTTTCTACTACCATCATCGATGTCGGTTATGACCCGATAGATCGAATCACGGTTCTTGATGAAGTTATCGACCTCCCAGATATCAACGCTCGCTGCCAACGCGAGTAGGCCTACGCTCATCCCGACAGACAAACAAATAATGTTAATGATTGTAAATGCTTTTTGCTTCGCGAGTGACCGGAGCGCGATCGTTGCATAACTTTTATACATCGACCATGACTGAAATTGAAACATGCTGTGTGGTTATTCTTTTTATCGGTTGAGATGCCGGACCGTAATTTCAATTCACAGTATCCCCGGCTTCTATGCTAATACGCAAAGGTTGATTATTTGTTTCTATTTTTAATAACTAATACCCAGGAATGCAGGCAACTGACTGAAAATCAACTTTATCAATTTATTGGGAGGATGTGTAAGCGGCGGTCAGATCGTTATGACCGGGCGTTGTTACGAGAATGCGCTGGAGAAATTGTGGCTGGCTAACATGCAATAAAAAACCTCCGTCAAAATTGTGATGACGGAGGTTAGTTCATTTGTGTGACCATTGCTTTACATTATTCTGTGAATCTTAGATTACTCACTGTACCGGACATTTCACTCCTCACTCCTTCAATGGACCTGATGTAATTCTTCACGGCACTTGCAATACCGTAAATACCAGTTGATGAGTAGAGATGTTTCCGGCGGTTCCTGCGGGCACGCTCGAGTGTACTGGCAGCTTTGGCGACCTGCTCATTCTTTGTCCGGAGTCCGGCGAGAAAGGTTTTGAGCGAGGGCACTTTCAGATCCGTTTCATTCGGAGCATAACCAGGCAAGGCTGATACGGTCTGGATCAGACGGGCCAGGAACTCGACACGTGTTTCGTAATCGAATCGTGCAGAAAAATGTTTCGCCGGCTCACCGTCGACTGTCTTCAGCAATGGTCTTTTGCTAACGCGACCTTTCTGAATCATGAACTTCAGTGAACTGATGTCCTTCAGATTTTCAGCCGACACACCACTTGCCGAGGCAGCGCGCACGATACGCGCAGCTAGCTTTGGAATTCCCTTAAAACTTTCGACGCGCTCATTGACGCGCAACGCGTAGTTTTGTTGGGCAACGATTACCGCCTCTGAACTTTGCTGTGCCTGTTTGAGCAGAGTGGCTAAGGCGGTAGTCTTGAGAGACACCCTGCTTGGATTGTAACTGGCACCGAGGTCGTTGCAGATGCCTACGAGCTTCCCGAAGGCTGCAACCTGGTTTGAACTTGAGTTTGACATAGACTTTGCTCTTTAATGTGAGCTTAAGTATTACAACGCAAGCGGCTATACTACGTTTCGTTTTTTGCAAACTTTTTTTAACAAAATATATTTATCTCAAAAGATAAAACCGGGCAACCAGAAATACGTTTCAGCAGAGGCGGGTGATGATGAGGGAAGCCGACGGACGACTTTGAAACACCGGGTTACACAGCTTAACGAACGGCAGCGGCAGTACATCGGTAGATAAGGAAGTTTGTCGGGGGAAATGGGGGAGGATGAGGTATGGATTTGAGGAGGTGTTCAAAAAAAAATTAGAGAATGCCGACTTACTTTCTTTTTCGTCCCCAATTGTACCGAAGTTTTGCCGTGTCTTTTCTCTCCTTTATCTGGTCAAGTTTCATCCGGACCACCTTCTCTTTATTTCGCATTGTCCAGAAACCCGAAAGTAAAAGCAGGGCGCCTAAAATCATGAATTCTGCTCCGCTAACAATTGTTGGAAACTGAGTCTTGATATTTGTTCCCCACCGGCCTGGAACCAGGATATAACGTAAGAGTCCTAGCACGAACAAGACTGTCCCGGAACTGAAAATGATCAGCTGGCTTCGGTGGATGCTCTTCTTAATTTTTTTAACAGCTTTCTGTTCCATGTCATCACAGGCGACGTTTGGCAAGATTTGCGTGCGACTGGCATCGCATCACCATTGTTTTTCAATTCGTTTCAATTTATCCCGCTCGAAAATAAGTGTCAATCGTTCGATATGGATCTCGTTTTTGTTAAAGTCCATATACTCAAAAAGGTTATGTCCCCTTAGCTTTTCCTTTATCTGCTGTTTAGTTAAGTCCGTCTCATTGACCAAGTCTACAAGCGTATTCATGTCACTTTCTGTGTCATCATAACTATCTCTCAAATATGTGAGCGATACAGCCTGGTCAATTACGGCATAGAATCCCATTGCTGTTACTACAATTAACAGCAACACTGTAACCCAAAACCCAATTTTCCATTTATTCATTTGTATGTACTTGTCGTGGATTGCGCGGGAGATGGTCGTTTATAAACCCTGCCGGCATGATTCAGTTGGTGTTACATGGCGTTTTTTTGTCTGTCCTTATTTATTTGATGCATCATAAATAGCATAGCTCCTCCTGCCGCGCCCATTCCTGCAAGCATGTCCATACCGGTGAAGTATGCCAAGAATCCAAGTGGAACCCCACAAACTATGGCCCCAATTAATGCCCACATTATATATCTCAAACTATCCTTCTTCGTTTATTTTAATTCTTGAGAAATCGTTTGACTCAAGTCTACCTTATCAACTATTGAAATTCTATAGCTTTCTATGAATTTGTCCCATAATTTTTCCTCTTTTGGAGTAACGGCCTGTCCGGTGGCGTCAATGTCAAAATCGGCTAATAGGAGATTGTTTTGGACACTCAAGGTTATTCTGGATTTCCAATTCAACGGATTGAAGGTAACCATGTTTAGCAATGTGCTTCCTTTGGAAAAGGAAACGGTTTTATCAGTGACGTTAGCTATTTTGAATCCTGTTCGCGTGAAAAAGGTTTTCGATGCTTCCAGAACGGATGTATCATCGTTGATTTCAAATTGAATTTGTCTTTTCATCTAATGTCTAAATTAAAATGCCCTGTAAATAGCGCATATACGCGTTTCTGCCACGCCACAATTTACCGGTTTTACACCAATTTTTGCGATTACCACACTGGCTAAACCCTCGACTCGAAACCCTTCGCTTGTGACAATCGTCCTTCGTCAGGTCAGATCGGTACCATCGCATGTGACAACTGTCCTTCGTCAGGTCAGATCCGTACCATCGCATGTGACAACCGTCCATCGCCAGGTCAGATCCGTACCATCGCGTGTGACAACCGTCCATCGTCAGGTCAGATCCGTACCATCGCGTGTGACAACTGTCCTTCGTCAGGTCAGAACTGTACCATCGCGTGTGACAACTGTCTATCGTTAGGTCAGAACCGTACCATCGCGTGTCACAACTGTCAGCCCTTCCCTCCTCTTTTCGAAGAACAAACAGATTCCGCCAAAGGCGCATTCTTCGAAAGGCTTCACGAGAACGTGATCACTAGTTCATCCTGTTAAATCATCATTCTTACTGACGATGGGTGTTCCGCGCCTGATCCGTGTTCTGCTCTTGCGTAGCCAACAGGATCTTCATTTTGCGTTTGTACAAAGTCTGAAGAAATGTCTGACGCGGCGGTGTTGACAAAGTATCTGCCATCATCAAAGAATCCCGTTCATAAATAGAACGTTCCACTTCCGCCATCAACGTATCATCAAGCTCATACAGGTCACAACTCATCCGGCTGCGCGCGCTCGATGATATCGATGGGAACTTTGCGCGAGCTATTTCCATGTATGCCGGGTCATCATTGACCTCTTTCATGAAATAAGCAACCATCGGTAACGCAGTATTGGAACCCTGGCCGAGATTGGTGGAACGAAAACGAATACGCGGGTCGTCTGCACCTACCCACGTGCCG
>DASPJN010000167.1:0-2638 GCA_035628595.1 Chryseosolibacter sp. | reverse complement strand
GATCCACCCGATCACGGTTACGCATACGCCGAGGTAGAAGAAATCTTCGAATCCAAGTAATGGCAAACCGAACTGGCCGATCAATCCATTTAAGACGAGGTTCGTACTGGTACCAATTACCGTGATCATCCCGCCAAGGATAGTTGCAAATGAAAGTGGAATTAAAAATTTCGACGCGGGATTTCCCGTTTTCTGTGCCCAATCCTTCACATAAGGAATCATGAATGCTACAATCGGCGTATTGTTGAGAACCGCGGAGATCGATGAAACCGTGACCATCATTCGGAGAAGAAACGCCCTGGGTTTGAGATTCGGATTAAATAGTTTTGCAAACGCTTCCGTACCAAACACGTGCCGCACACCGGCCGTGACCAGTACAAGAAGGAAAATGATGATGATCTGTGGATTTGAAAGTCCGTTCAGGATCTCCTCAGGCGTGATGACATTTCCGATCAACAATGCCACCGTTGCAATAAAGAATGTGAGCGATGGATTGAATATCTCTTTGTACAGTGAAACAATGAGAAAAACCACCACAAGGATGACGTAAACCTGGCTGAACTCCACTAAGTCGGTAGATTTTAAGGGAACAAAATTAAAAACAATTCCGGTACTGTAAAATGCTGTGCCACAGATGTTACGCTAACGACTGAAATCTGGAGGAAACAGTCTACGAAGCTGTGGAAATTGAATTTCGTGACCCTGGGATGTTTTGGATCGTCAATAACTTACGTTGCCTTCCATACAAATCCATGTATTTAAAAGCGATGAATTGGATTGAGGCGCAGGTCACTGCGACTTTAGAACTAATGGAAACTATTACAAAAAGAAGTATCTATTTGCCGCGATTCAGCTCCCAGAACTTCTTCAGCATGGTCAAAAATTCTTCCATCTGATGCAAGGGAATCATGTTCGGTCCATCACTCAAAGCCTTATCGGGATTGGGGTGTGCTTCAATAAAAAATCCGTCTACACCAACTGCTGCCGCTGCCCGCGCAAGAAACGGCGCGAACTCGCGTTGCCCCCCGGAAGATCCGCCTTTTCCGCCAGGTTGCTGAACTGAATGCGTCACATCAAAAATCACGGGCGTGTATTGGCGCATGATCGGCAACGAACGCATGTCAACCACAAGTGTGTGATAGCCGAAGCTTGCGCCGCGTTCAGTGAGAAATACATTATTATTTCCTTCGCCACGCACCTTGTCAACCGCATACTTCATGTCTTCGGGCGCCATGAATTGTCCTTTCTTTACTTTAACAGATTTTCCTGTTCGCGCTGCAGCTTTCAGCAGATCAGTTTGTCGGCAAAGAAACGCAGGGATCTGTAAAACATCCGCGACTTCTGCAACTTCCGCGCATTGATAAGATTCGTGTACATCCGTAACAACGGGAACATTCAGATCCTTCTTCACGCGCGCCAATATTTCGAGCCCGCCTTCCATTGAAGGTCCGCGATACGATCCGGACGAAGTACGATTGGCTTTATCAAACGATGATTTGAAAACGTATTCAATACCGAGATTCGCGCAGATCTCCTTCACCTTTGCGCCCGTCTCCATACAAATATCATAGCTCTCGGCAGCGCATGGACCGCTGAAGAGCACCATTTTCTCCCCACCAAGGGTAATATTTTTTGTTACCTGAACTTTGTCTTTGAAAATTTCCATTACCCTTAGTTGTTATTATCGTTTCAATAAAAGAGACGCAGCGATGAAAATCCGCGGCACCTTATCCTTCAAGTATTTTTTTTAGCAAACCTTTTGAGTCCAGTACAAGATCTGCGACTTCGCGAAACACACCATTACCACCTTTAGTTGAAGTAACCATGTCTACCGATTCTTTCACATAATCAAAAGTATCAGCGGGACAAACACTGAAGCCAGCAATACGGAAAATTGGCATATCGTTGATGTCGTCGCCAATGAATGCTACTTCCTTGTGCTTTAGCTTATAGTGCTTCACTAACTTCTCAAATGTGCTGGCTTTGTCGATGATGCCCTGATGACAAAAATCTACCTTCAACTCGGCACAGCGGCGAGTCACAGCCGGAGATTCCCGACCGGAAATGGCACCTGTAATAATCCCTGCTTTCTTCAGGTGACTAATAATGAGACCATCTTTCACATTGAAATTTTTGATCTCCCTGCCGGCATCGTCATAGGTAATTTTTCCATCTGTTAATACGCCATCAACGTCAAAAAATATTGCTTTTACCAATGATGCTTTCCTAATCTGTTCTTTTGAATATCTGGGCAAAACCGTGTGGCTATGGGTGGGACAAATTATTTCAATTCATTTTGTCCGAAAATTAGGAAAAGTTTTACTTTATTACCCCTAACGATGGCCTTGATTGTAAGTCTTTGTTGACATGCAGGCCGCGAAATAAGATCTATGAGCATTGCAAAATTCTTAATCTCCTCAATCCTCACGCTGCTGCTGATTTATTTTCTGGATAACAGTTGGAATATTGGCGGCAATCCGCTGCCTCCACTCGGACGTTTCCTTGATCCCTATCACGGTTTCTGGCAGAATATCGAAAAGACTGATCAAAAAGGGTCAACCTCGCTCGATATAAAAGGCTTGAAAGCTCCTGTTAAAGTGGTCTTCGACAGTCTCATGATTCCTCACATTTTCGCTGA
>DASPJN010000166.1:0-14111 GCA_035628595.1 Chryseosolibacter sp. | reverse complement strand
TTTTGAAATACACCTAATTGGACTCGAAATACAAGAAAAATATTACAAGGTACATCGTGTGGGAAATGAAAAACATGCGAAATGACGCAACAAACATCCTGTCGGGTTTGTAGTTCTCTGCGTGGCCTCCGATGTTCGGCGATTCGCGAACGACCATCACATTGCTCAATCACGGCCTGGACAACTCCCTTTACGGATACTTGAAACATGAGTAACAGATACCTGAAAAGCGGAGGAAGAGTGGACAGAGAGTGGAGGAAGAGTGGAGACAAATGCAGTCAGCTATTACGGATCAATGGATAGGTTGGCGCCGCTGAAAAGATTATACCATGATGGAACCGGTAAATTACTCAAAGCAAAATCCGGCAACTGCCTCACGGGCATTTTATGAAGTTAATTTTAGATTTGCTCCAGGAATCAGCCCCTTTGCCGGGTGTGGATTTCAAACAGGCTTAAAAATTTTACATCGTACCACAGGCATCGGTGTTGATACCGAACGGAAACAAAAATTATAACATGGCAGGACTTTCATTGGATGTTTTAAGAACCGGCAAAAAATACAGGCTGGTAAATTTTGGTGAGACGCATGAGTTCGTCATTGAAAGCATTATGCCCAACGGCGACTTTAAAGTAAAAGACCTGCTGACACTGGAACGCTACAAACTCAAAGAACTCATCGCTTACGGCAGAGGAGGCGACTACACCATCGAAGAAATAAGCGACACTGAAAATTAAAGCGCGGACGCAATCGGAGGTTTTCCTGCTGCGCCCGCGCTTAAAAAACTATTTAGCAGAAATCATTTCCTCAACACGCGCCGTCTCGACAACCTTCTTGGGCTTCATTCCGAAAAAGAAGCGCACAACGTTAAATGGCCTGATCATGACAAAATAGATCAGCACGCAAGTTGCCAGCGTGAGTAAACTCACAATCCAGAACTTCAGAAAAATGCCAATCGAGAGCTGACAAACGTAATAGCCGATGGCGATGATAACGGTTTGGTGAAGGATGTAAAACGGATACAGGCCTTCATTGAAATGCTTTAACCATGGGTGAGGCCTGTTCAGGTAATATTGCCCCATCGCGATCACAGTAATCACCGTAAACCAGCTAAGGAAAACACCAGTTACTTCGAAAATGATTTCCACGGTGCGCATGTCCCACGGCAACGTGATAATCTCGCGGAAGTGAAAAAAGGTGATATAAAATGGGACGAGAACAAGGATGGTCGCCACCAAGAGGTGTTTTCGGTTTTTGCCGATGGAAGTCCAGAGCGTTCCATCACTATAGCATAACATTCCAAAAAAGAAGAAACTAAAATAGAAAACAAAGTATGCCCAGTCATCCACCAACGCATGGGTCTGTTCAGGAAAGAATGGACGCAAAATCACCTGCGACACCAGAATCAGTGTCGACGGAATGAAAAGCAATCCAGCCGGACTTGATAACGCCTTCGCTACACGTAATCTAAAGTTTTGTGAACGTGGAGAACGGATATAGACTAAAAACGGCAGGGCGATCAACGAAAACACGAACAGGTAGGCGATAAACCACAGGTGATGCCAGCTAAAGCTTCCCGCCGGGTATGCAACAAAGTCGAAAACAGTTTTATAAAAATCAGCGTAGCCATTATACTCTTTGATATGCTCAAAATAGATCTGCGGAGGTACTATAATAAACATTCCGAATACGAGAGGGATAAACAGTCTTTTGAACCGTTCGCCAGCGTATTGTCCGGGCGTGCGTTTGCTCAAAGCCATATATGTGCCGGCACCTGAAATAAAAAGCAGCAGCGGCATGCGCCAGTAATGCAGCCATACCATCCAGTAGCGGAAGCTTCCGCTCGTTTCGGGATTTTTAATATGCCATTCCCAGGGATTGAAAAGCATCCCTGTGTGAAAAAACAGCAGGATAATAATGGCTATCAGTCGCAGCCAGTCAAGGTCATTTCGTCGTTCGTTTTTGATCATGGTGATGTTGAATTTTTGCGCAACTTACGATGCCCATACCCGCAGGACGACTGAATTCATAAAGTCGATAGTCGTTTTTATAAACTCGAACACGCCTGGCGCCATTTAAATCAAGGTTTCTCGTCAAATCATAAATCGTGGCGCTTTCTCGCAAAAATTTACTTTTCTTTCAGCCCAATTTATTGATTTATGAGAAAACTGTTTTTGTTCATCTTTTCCGTATTCACCATTCAGGCAATTGCGCAAACAAATGACCCGAACCTGCCGGACGACCTGCTGACCAGCGATTTTCATCAGAGTCGCCGGGTAAAGCTTAGGGAGCAGCTGCCGGCGAATTCAATGGCCGTATTTTTTGCCAATCCGGTAAGGAACCGGTCGGCGGATGTTGACTACATCTATCACCAGGATCCGGATTTCTTTTACCTGACAGGATATAAGGAGCCGAATGCGGTGCTATTTATTTTCAAAGAGAAGCAAACCGCGAACAATGGAGAGAAATACGATGAGATCATTTTCGTGCAACCGCGCAATGAGCTATATGAGATGTGGACCGGTCGCAGGCTCGGGACTGCCGGCGTTAAGGAACGTTTAAAACTTGATCAGGCATTTAATAACAATGAGTTCAAGAAATACAATATCGATTTCGCCAGTTTTGATCAGATACTCTTCTTCGATTTCAAAAATGATGTGCGCGATACCAAATATGACTCCGCCGATTTATACGATCTGATCAGTCAGTTCAAGGCGAAAGTAAATTATCCAACAACGTCATCGATCGCCGTTAACCCGGAGCCTCCCAAGAATAATCTGAATACAAAGTTGCTCGGCGATATCATGAATAATCTTCGCGGGATAAAAACACCTGAGGAAATTGAGATGATTAAAAAAGCAGTCAAGATCTCATGTGTCGGGCAGATGGAGGTTATGAAGGCATTGAAGCCAGGCATGTCGGAGCGCGAGATCCAGGGTATCCACGAATACGTTTTCAAAAAATACCAGGCTGAGGATGTCGGATATCCCTCAATAGTTGGCGCAGGAAACAACGGTTGCATTTTGCATTACGATATTAATTACAAACCGAACATCACTGCGAAAGAGCTCGTGTTGATGGATCTTGGTGCGGAGTATCGCGGGTACACCGCTGATATCACCCGTACAATTCCGGTAAACGGCACGTTTTCTCCTGAGCAAAAGCAGATCTACGAACTGGTTTTAAAGGCACAGGAAGAAGCCAGAAAAATATGCAAGCCCGGAACGACATTCGAAGAATTAACCATGGCGACAAAAGTGATTGTCAATAAGGGATTAAAAGAACTGGGTATCATTCAGGATGAAAATAAGCCGAACAGGTATTATCCTCACGGATGCTGCCACCATATTGGCCTCGATGTTCATGATCGCGGGAATTACGAAAAGCTTGAAGAAGGCATGGTGATAACGATCGAGCCCGGAATTTACATTCCCGAAAATGCCAATTGCGATAAAAAATGGTGGAATATCGCCGTGCGGATCGAGGATGACTTTCTCATCACGAAAGATGGAAACGAACACCTGTCCGTAATTGCGCCACGAACGGTGCAGGAAATTGAAGATATTATGAAATTACCCAGTCCCCTGGATGATTTCGTCCTACCGGAACTGCAGAAAGAATAATCAAATCAGGAATTAACAGGATGAATTCAATGCAGGTAGTTTCGCGACTATCTGTTTTTTTTTATCTTTAATCATCTCTACCCAAATCTTTGTCTATGAAATTCAATGACATTCTTAGCCTTTTCAAACAAGGGAAAGGTACTGCCCGTAGCCACATGAAGAATCTTATAGAGATGGCTGCCATTGACGGAAACTTCGACCTGATCGAAGCGGACCTGCTGAAAAAAATTGCCAAGCGAAACAACATCTCTGAAAGCCAGTTAAAAAACATTCACAGCAATCCGCATCACGTGGAGTTTACCCTGCCGTCGGACAAGCGTGAAAAGTTTGATCAGTTTTATGACCTGGTTCACATGATGTCAATTGACAATACTGTTCATTCGGAAGAAATGAAGCTTTGTAATCTGTTTGCTGTCAAGTTCGGCTATGCACGCGAAAAGGCGCCCGAATTGATCAAGAGCATTCAGAGCAATATCCAGAATAATCAGACACACACCGATACCTTCAAGCGCCTTGAGTGGATGCTGAACTGAGACGAATATTAATCGCATAAAAAAGGCCGTTCATTTTGAGACGGCCTTCATTTATTTTATTGATTGTTAATTATTCTGATAGCTCATCATCTCAGTCAGCTTTCGTCGATTCGGTTTTCTTATAACTTCGTTATACACCAACATCGCCACCGACGCGATCGCAATTGTTACACCGATTGCTTTTACCACCGCCGATATCTTATCCGTAGCTGGCGGAAGGTACACGACGCCTTCTTCATTCGTTACTGCAGGCTCATTCACATATCTTCCCATGGCCGGAAGGGCAATCTTGTCGAATTGGGTCGCCAGTGTGCTCAGTTCTTTCTGCAGGTATTCACCCTGCATCGGATGGCCGTGACCAGTAGCCGCGATATCAGGATTTAGTGCTGATAGTTTTAACACAGACTGTTTCGCAGAAGCCCAGTTGCATGTAAAATATTTCGGTGGCCCCGACAACTGTTTCGTAAATGTTAACGCATGGACAGCGGATTCTGCTCGTGTGGTAACAAAAGCATCACCTGCGATCAATACTTTATCGCTTTCGCGGAAAAGACTGATGTGCCCCGGCGAATGTCCTGGTGTATGAATGTACTTCCATCCGGGCAGCCCGGGGATGGTGCCGTCATACGGCAAGGTTTTCAGACTGTCAGCCACATCAATCGGCCCACACGGATACATAAACGACATGTACGACATCATGCCTCCACCAACAGATGGATCCGCAGGTGGATATTCAGATTTACCATTCAGGTAGGGCATCTCAAGCTCATGCGCATAAACGGGAACGTCCCATTCTTTCGCGAGTGTCGCGAGTGCGCCAACGTGGTCAAAGTGTCCATGTGTAAGTATGATACAAGTTGGTTTGGCGTCTTCTCCGAAAAGATCATTGGCCATCTTTCTGATTCCTGACGCAGACCACTTCAAACCCGCGTCAACAAGCGCCCAGTTACCAGTGGCTTCATCCTGTATCATATAATAATTCACAAAGAATTCCTTCCTTCCCCAAACACCGGGGGCGACGGTAAACAGCTGTGTGGTTTGTGCTTCCAGACTTTCTAAGTTCATATTGCAGGTGTTTTATTTCAAAAGAAATAAAATATAACAAAGCCATGCCATTGACGTGTCCCAACGTACCGAAAGCCGCACAACATCCAGCGATGCTGGGAATGTTTGTGAACTGCTGAATGGAACAGGTTTTTACTTATCGCAACAGGTTTACGTCCAAAAATAATCGACCATGAAGAACCTGTTGCTTGCTTTTATTATGTCATTATTTTTTCTCGGATGTAATGAGCACTTCACAGAAGAAGAGCTTGCAGAGGATATTCCCGCCGATACGATCTCAGATAAAAGCAATGAAGAAGATTCAACTGAAAACAGTCATGACACAACAAGTGTTAAAGCCTACTTTCCGCCGCTGAAAGGAAATGAGTGGCAAACACTTTCAGTTGATAGTCTCGGATGGGATAGCACCGGCCTTGTTCGCGTTCTTGAGTTTGTTGAATCGAAAAACACGTATGGTTTTATTATACTCCACAAAGGAAAAATTGTCGTCGAAAAGTATTGGAATGGCTGGAACCCAGGAACACAATACCCCATTGCTTCCGCAGGAAAAAGTATAGCTGCGTTGCTCGTTGGTATCGCTCAACAAGAAGATTTGCTTGATATCAACCAGAAATCATCGCACTATCTTGGAGAGGGCTGGACTTCGCTTTCGCCAGAGAAAGAAAACATGATTACTGTAAAACATCAGCTATCCATGACGACTGGACTCGACGAAACTGAAGAGCATTGTATATCACCTGGCTGCCTGAAATTTAAGGCAGATGCTGGAAGCAATTGGGCATACCATAACGGCCCATACAACCTGCTACATCATGTGATCGAAAAAGTTTCGGGTATGTCGATGAGCCAGTTCACGAGAATAAAGCTCGCTGAAAAAATTGGACTGAAAAATTGGACATGGGAAGATTACAATCTCCGGTTGAGCACACGCGACATGGCCAGATTTGGATTGCTCATTCTGAATGAAGGAGAGTGGAACAGCACAAAAGTTCTCACAGATGAAGAATATTTCAATAGCATGCTATCGAGCTCAAACAGTTTGAATGAGTCGTACGGGTACCTATGGTGGCTGAATGGAAAACAAACGTTTATGATTCCTGGCCAGGCTGAAGTTTTCGCAGGCTCACTCACTGCGTCCGCTCCGACCGATATGATCTCTGCTATGGGCATGGGTGATAAGAAAATATATGTGATTCCAAGTCTGGACCTGGTTGTTGTGCGCCACGGCGATGATACCGGCCAACTCGTATTTGGACCCTCTTCCTTTGATTCTGATCTCTGGGCTTTACTGATGCCGGTGATGGAATGATTAATCACACCTGGTCGCGGTACTCGGAAGGTGTCTTTCCGGTAATTTTTTTAAAAGCTGTCGTGAATGACGAGCGTGAATTGTAACCGACCTGCTCAGCAATTTCGTCCACTTTGATATTCTTCTTCACGCGCAATAAGTCTTTTGCGTATTCTATGCGATACTCGGCGGTGAGTTCGAAGAAAGATTTTTTAAAAACCGTGTTGATGATAAAAGACAGCGCATGAACGGAAGTACCCGTGAGCAATGCTAGTCCCGGAAGCGAAAAATCTGTTTTTAAAAATGGCTTTTGCTCACGCATTACTGTATTCAATCGTTCAACGATCTGCTGTTGCTGGTCGGGACTCACAAGTGACGCCTTGGGCTTTTCTGCTTCTGGAAATCCCGTGGATCGGAAAAATCCCGAGCCCTTCATCACCCTGAAGCTTGTGATATAAATGATTACTGAAAGATATGCCGCAAAAATATGATCGCCTGTATCGTTCTTGTTAAGCATTTTTATCACGCCTGTAATAACCAACGCCAGGCCTACATGAAAGACGCCAGTGCGCAAACTTTTAAGCGCAGGGATTTGTGTTGCTAAAAACGATTCACCTCGCGAACGAAATGCGCGTATTACTTCAACAAGCGACAAAAGCCCGTAGAGGATCACGCTTATAAAAGTAAGTAACGTATGATGATCAGTAATCCAGAACATACGCGGGTCTTCGTCACTGAATGGTCTGTATGGGAGATTCAAATCGTAAGACTCAACCCATGAGTTATACTTCACGTCTTCGGGGAGAAGGAAAAAGGGAAATACCAACAGCAGATAGATCAACGGCAAAACAAAATGCAGGTAATGACTTGCCGATACTTTTCCCCTGCTAACACTGACAACCATGAGGTAAAACGCCGGCCCGATGACAAAGGAAATTGGTTCAGAAAAATCAACAAGATGAAGAACGTTAATGATATAGCCGGAATACATTAAAAATATTTCCAGGCTGCAAAGCGCGATGCTGATCAGGAGAATTCCGTAAAAAAAGTTGGCGTGAAGTTTCCGGTTCTGTGGCGACAAAAAGAAAAGCGAAAGAAAAAGCGCCTGGACGATTCCTAAAAATATAAACAATGCAAACAGATCGATCTTGTATGGCATATTCGATCAGATGCTACTCCATCAGTGAAAGACTAATCATCACCGGAAGGTGGTCAGAAGGAAAGTAGGTTCCATCATTATCCTGAATCACCGTGTAACCATCAGCGTTCCATTCGTTTGTTACAAAGATGTAGTCGATCGCCTTACATTCGGTGCCAACCTCAAAGGTGCAATAGGTTCCTGTAATTTCCGGGGCCGGGTCGATCAGTTCAACGGTCATGCCATCGGTGAGAAGGAAATATGGATTCTCCTCTCTTGTGAAATTGAAATCACCTGTGATGATAACAGGCACTTCGAAATCTAAAGCGACGATCTTTTCTTTAATCAGCTCCGCGCTTTTTTGCCGTGCCTGTTCCCCTACGTGATCGAAGTGTGTGTTCACCGCGAGAATTTTTCTTGCCGTTTCTTTATCGATCAATAGCGCCCACGTGGCGACGCGCGTAATTTGCGCATCCCATCCGATGCTTCCCGGAATGTCCGGTGTCTCAGAGAGCCAGAATGTTCCTTGTTCCTGAAGATCAAATCTTTCTTTCTTGAAAATAATTGGCGAAAACTCACCGTTGATCCTGCCATCATCACGCCCGACGCCGACATACTGCATATTATCCCGGGCTGCAGTTAGTTCCTTTACCTGATGATACAACGCTTCCTGTACTCCGAGAATGTCAGGATCATTTTCTTTGATGATGTCGAAAACTTTGGCTTTGCGAATGGACCAAGCATTGGGCCCATCTTCCGGATTATCATACCGGATATTATAAGTCATGACTTTCAAGGTTTGCGCAGATAAGGAGAAACTCACAAGGAGGCAGCAAACAGTCAGACGTGCAATCATAAATATGCGGATTACTTACCTAAAGATGCAAATATTAAGCCACACGAAAAAGATGACTAGAACAGAGAAATGATCAGGACTGAGATTTATCCGAATGCCTCCACGCCGTAAACTTCGTCCGGCATCATTCGCTTGAAAAGATTTTCGATGCCGGCTTTCAACGTTACTGTAGATGAAGGGCAACCGCTGCACGAGCCTTGAAGTTTAACTTTTACGATACCATCTTTGAAAGAGTGAAATGTAATGGCACCGCCATCCTGCTCAACGGCAGGCCTGATGTACTCATCGAGGATCGTTTTAATTTTTTTTGTCGTTTCAGTTTCTTCCTGCGCTTCGGCCTCCGGTTCGTTTACTTCAATGATAAACCGACCTGATTCAAGAAAACTTTTGATATGGTCCTTGATCTTGCCCTGGATCTCAAGCCATTCCACGTCACCCTTCTTTGTAACAGTGATAAAGTTGCTCATGTAGAACACGCGTCCGACAAAATCATAAGCAAATAGCTCTTTCGCGAGTGGAGCATTTTCGGCGCTCTCTGCATCCGGGAAGTCGAAGCTCATGCCTTCCGGGATAAGCATCTCATTCACGACAAATTTCAACGAATTTGGATTCGGATTCGATTCAAGGTAAATGTGAACGTTCTTGGGTGCGGCCTGAAGCATAACAGTGTTTTTCTATTCCAACAAAAGTAGGGCGTATATAAGTTCAATGAAGCGGCATCAAATTTCCGCCGGATCGACATCGGGCTCAGGATCCCCAAGTGAATTCTCCCACTTGCTGACAACGGCGGTTGCAATGCTGTTACCGACAACATTTGTCGCGCTACGCCCCATGTCAAGAAGCGGATCAATGCCGAGCAATAATGCCAGGCCAGCTTCGGGAATATTGAAAGTCACCAATGTACCTGCGATAACCACCAGTGATGCACGCGGCACCCCGGCAATTCCCTTACTTGTCACCATTAACACGAGCAACATGCTTAACTGGGTTGCGATTGAAAGTTCAATGCCATAAGACTGTGCAATAAATAGTGACGCAAACGTCATATACATCATACTGCCATCGAGATTGAACGAATAACCCAGCGGGAGAACAAAGCTCACGATCTTATCCTTGCAACCGAAGCGTTGCAATTCCTGCATTGTTTTAGGGAAAGCTGCCTCGCTGCTTGATGTACTGAAAGCCAAAAGAATCGGTTCTTTGACCCGCTCGATCAGGTTAATGATCCGCTTTCCGACGACTAAGATCCCCGCGGTGATCAGGATGATCCATAACACGAAAAGTCCGAAGTAAAATTCTCCAATAAACAGTGAATACGTTTTAAGGATAGACAAGCCTTGTTTTGCAATGATCGCAGCCATCGCTCCAAATACAGCGATCGGTGCGAAGTTCATCACGTAAGCGGTCATTTTCAAGATCGCATGCGCGGCCGCATCGAGGGCTTTTATAAGAACCTTTCCGGGCTCGCCAATCGCTGCGGTCGCAACGCCGAAGAATAAGGCGAAGATCACAATTTGCAGGATCTCATTTTTTGCCATCGCATCAATGACGCTGGTCGGAAACATGTGGTAGAGAAACTGCTTGATTGTTAAGCCCGACTTTGTAATGCCTGTGTCATCGGCTTCAGGCAAGGGCAGGTTCATTGCTATTCCAGGCTCGAACCAATTCACCAGCACGAGACCCAATAGCAAACTCAACAGGGATGCTGAAAGAAACCATAAGAGCGTTTTGCCGCCAATCCGGCCAACGGAGTTGATGTCACCAAGTTTTGCCACGCCCACTATTAACGTCGTGAGCACCAGTGGTGCGACAACCATCTTGATTAACCTGAGGAAAATATCGGCGATGAGCGCAAAGGGCTCAACCTTCGCGTCGCGGCTGCTAATGACTTCGTTT
This sequence comes from Chryseosolibacter sp., assembly GCA_035628595.1. Taxonomy (GTDB): domain Bacteria; phylum Bacteroidota; class Bacteroidia; order Cytophagales; family Cyclobacteriaceae; genus Chryseosolibacter. Next base: position 3,714 of record DASPJN010000166.1, on the reverse strand, counting down.
CGCGAATTGACCAGCTCTAACTTGACAGCATTGAGGGAATCGAGAGCGCTTGTTTCTTTATTTGTGACAATTTCGTGATTAACCTTCTCGATCCGGATTTCATAAGCCTGGATTTGTTCATTATCGTCGAAAACGTAATACTTATTCAGTAGATACCCGACTACGATACCGGCGATTAACGCGATTATAATGTATAATGTAAGCCTATTCTTCTTTTTAGGCCCGGGGACATGTTCCATTTGCACCGATTAAAACCAACATTCGAAGCGACAGCCGTCGCCAAACTAGGGCGCAATATAGTTATCTTCCGGATGCTTTCAAGGATTCAATGGTCGGTTGTGAAGAGGCGCATTTCTGCGCCCGGGCTATGTGCCGCGCTTGCTGCTAACGATGATGATCACCCCGGCGACGAGTAGAATAACGCCGGTTATTGGCGACCAGTAAATGGGAGTTTTCTCTGTTTTATTGATCTCTATCGGGCCGATATCTGCTACTTCTTTCTTGGTGACGAGGTTGAACCCCGTAAATACGGTCATAATGCCGCCAATTACGATTAATAAAATTGCTAACGTTCTCATAAACTTCGTTTTAGTTTATGAGCAGTTAAAAGCGCATGCCTGGTGATGATAGAGATCTTAAAGCGGCACTCATGCTACGTACCCGAAGTAAGATGTTAGTGACTGCGGGATGCTAAAGAACAATTTCGCCCTGTATCAGGGTTTTGATGTTTGATGATTGGTTTCTGAGAAAGAGATCAGCAATAACCAGCGCAGCCATCGCTTCAACAATTGGAACGGCCCGCGGTACAACGCATGGATCATGGCGACCTTTTCCAGAGACCGTCACGTCAGTTCCATTTTTGTCAACTGATGCCTGATCCTGCATGATCGTCGCTACGGGCTTGAACGCCACATTAAAATAAATATCCTCGCCATTGGAAATTCCACCCTGTACGCCGCCGGATAAATTGGTCTTCGTTCTGATCTTCTCCCCGTCGTTGTAAAATGCATCGTTGTGTTGGGAGCCGCGCAAGGATACGCCCTCGAACCCACTACCATATTCGAAGCCCTTCACCGCGTTGATCCCAAGCATGGCTTTGCCCAGCTCTGCATGAAGTTTATCGAACACTGGCTCTCCAAGACCAACCGGGGCGTTTTTAATAACGCCTGTTACAACGCCGCCGATCGTGTCACGATCAAGACGCACCTGGTCAATCAACGCGATCATCTGCGAGGCAACTTCAACATCCGGACAACGAACTATGTTATCTTCCGTCTTCGATAAATCGAGATTTGTATAATGCCCTGTTTTGATGTCACCAACCTGCGAGACAAAAGCCTGAACCGTTACACCGAGTTTTTTCAGCAATAGCTTTGCAATGGCTCCGGCGGCAACACGTGCTGCTGTCTCGCGCGCAGAGCTTCGTCCGCCACCGCGATAATCGCGAATGCCATATTTTACATCGTAAGTATAGTCGGCATGTGAGGGGCGAAACGCTTCTGCGATATGGCTATAGTCTTTGCTGCGTTGATCCTCATTAAAAATGACAATCGCTATCGGTGCGCCGGTAGATTTTCCTTCAAAGACACCGCTCAGCAGATTACACTTGTCGGCTTCTTTTCGCTGCGTGGTAATTTTTGATTGCCCGGGTCTTCGTCTTTCGAGCTCTGACTGAATAAACGATTCGTCTATTTCGAGTCCCGCGGGACATCCATCAACAACAACGCCGATGGCAGCGCCATGTGATTCACCAAATGTTGTGATCCTGAAGATTGTACCGAATGAACTGCTCATGAAATTCCCAGGACATGAAGCGTATCCTGTTACTTTTTGATTACAAGATACACGGAAGCGCTTAATACAACCAACATAAAAACATTGAAAGCGATCTTTTGCCAGTTCATATCCTGTACCAGCATCAGCGAATTATCGGCAGTCTCGATCTTATCATAAAAATTACCGAGATCATTCGATTGAATTGCTTCATTCTTACGACTCTCGCCCGTGACGTAAACCGTTAGTTTCGATTTAAGTGTATCGTAGCTTGCTTTGCCAGGATTAAAATACACCAGCTGAAAATAATCACCGAGATCGTAAGTGCCTGGCTCCTTTGGGATCATAAAATAGTTAAACGATTTAGTGCCGGTGACCCGACCATTATTTCTATTGACATCCTGCCTAACGTTTGGCTCATAAAATTCGAAACTACCATCATTGTTGATCACTGGTTTTTGAATTGCCGAGATATTGCCTTCACCGTAAACGCTGAATGTATACGCGCCACTTCTTCCTGTTTCCAGGTCTGTTGTTGGCATATTTTCCGTTAAGCGGTAATCGCCAACCGCCACGACATTTTTCAACGGATGCGGCGGCAACTCCTTCACTTTAATCCGTTTTTCCTGCGAATGAAAGGTCTTGAAATCCTCTTTACGATTCTGACCGAAGAATGAAGGATTCTTTGCCACCTTATACTTGATCATTTCAAGTCCAACGCTTGGGAAAACAATTGGCTCGGCGTTCAAAGGATAGAACGTCGCCTGATAAATTTTGTACTGCGTGTATTGCTTGCCATTCAGCTGAATCGTTTCTCCTTCAATATTCTCGATGTTGAAGTTTTCCTCCCAGCAGTTTTCCGGCTTGATCTTTTTCAGGATCGCAGTCAGTTGTTTTGCGAGATCGTAAAACTGAAGATGCGCACGGTTATCTTCCGAGACAAAAAAGCATAACGTTGCATTGAATCCTTCACCGACATAGACTTCGTTTTTAGAAGTTGTGATTGCCAGGAACGCATCGTCTTTTGTATCTACAAACTCTGTTTCACCTCTCCCGAAAAAGTCGTCGGCAGGATTGCGATCAAAAAAACTTTTGTAAGGATCACGCTGCTGCACAGGTGGCCCAACCTTGACACGTTTACCCGTGACGTTGATGATCTTATCGTTCACCTTCATTTTAAACGAAGGCACCGTAACTGTTCCCTGCTTGGTTGCAACGTAGGTCATGATAACACTTTGCGACGATGATATCTGGCCGTTAATGATGTTTGTTGTTGATTGCGTCGAAGTGCCGCGTTTGCGAAACCCGTCGATATCCGGAAAGTTATCATAGTTGCGAAGCCGCTCATTCGAAGCTGTGATCGTGATCGTCCAGCCCTGGTTTTCGCCGATCTCATCAGGGCCTAATGAAATTTTAATGTCCTGCGCCGCTGTTTGCGTAAGCGACAGTAATGAAATAAACAGTCCAGCAAGAAAATAAGTTAACTTCATAGAACAATAAGAAATCCGTTTGAACGTCTAAATAACCGAACCCACCGGATAATAATTGCGCAAAAATGCCAGAAAATGGTATTTGCAGCAACAATAAAGGTATGGGTGGTAAAAATTATTAAGCCGATTTTGTATTTGCTCCTTTATATTTTTTATAACTTAACTCTTGTTAGCTGAATTACTTTTTGAACTAACACTTACATCATTGGCTATGCTGAATTATGTCAAGACTGTGCTTAGCAAAGTGAGTTTTGACGCGCTCTTATTCGAGAAAGAGCTGAGAAAAGCTATCAAATTACTGATAGCGGATGAGATCTGGGAACTCAAGAATTGGTGTTACACCAGTTTTGGGAATCAACACGAAGCGATTCTAAACCGCTGCTTCGTGGTCGCGTAAACACCTTAGTGAAGAAATTTTGAAAGCCTTCGTCAGAGGGCTTTTCTTTTTTGC
>DASPJN010000165.1:0-4262 GCA_035628595.1 Chryseosolibacter sp. | reverse complement strand
AAAACAATAAGAGGCTGTCTTATTCAGCATAAAACAGCCTCTATGTTTATCTCTTTCCTTTTCGCTGGTATTGTCCAGATCAAGTTCAACGGATATGATCTCAGGCGTTGTTGAACGAATTCGAGATTCGATGGCGCCACTCCATAAGAGATAACATCTGTATATTATTTAAAGATCGTGCCACCACACAAGGAAGCAGCGTTACATGCGAGGGCACATAATAATTCACGTAGGTTCGCATCAATGCTGCTGAAGCCATGTGTGATCGTGATTTTTTTTCACCACAGGTTATAGCCGAATGTCAACCAAACTTAACAGATGTCATGGTCAGCGATCCACCAACAACTTTATCATTGAAGAAACTGATGTCATCTTTCGATGTCTTCAGGCCAAGCGTGTATAACAGCGGCCAGTAGTGCTCAGGCGTAGGAATGGACAACGCTGCACTTTTTCCAAGCTTATCGTAGTTCACCAGCAGATCATGTTTTCCGTCGGTGATCAGTGACTTGAAATTTTCGTTCATTTCAATTGCCCAGTCGTACCCGTAAGACGGTTCGTTCAACTTATCCCACGCAACCATCCGCAGGTTGTGAACCATGTTTCCGCTGCCCATGATGAGAACACCCTTCTTTCGAAGCGCCATAAGTTCTGCGGCAAGCTCGTAATGATATCGCGCGGGTTTGGTGTAGTCGATGCTCAATTGCAATACCGGAATATTGGCTTCTGGATACATGTGCCTGATGATCGTCCATGCACCGTGATCGAGACCCCAGTCGTGATCGAGTTCCACGTCGGTTGTCGTGATGATCGATGCAGTCTCTTTCGCCAGCGCGGGTGAGCCCGGCGCACTGTACTGCACCTGAAAAAGCTCTTCCGGGAACCCGCCGAAATCATGGATCGTCCTCGGAGAATTCATTGCCGTAATACGCGTCCCTTTCGAGAGCCAATGCGCTGATACAACAAGTACCGCCTTGGGAACCGGTAGTTCCTTGCCAAGCTTCTTCCAGTAATTACTGAACTCATTTACCTCGATGCCGTTCATCGGCGAACCGTGGCCAACAAACAAAACCGGCATGGTAACATCCTGTTCCTTCAGCTCGCTGGTGAATTTATTAAATGAAGATAGTGTCGTCATACCAACTGCCCCTGATAAGATTGTTTTTAAAAAATCCTTTCGTATCATGCGGATATATTGTTTTTTCGATCCGTGAAGATCGCCTTACCAAAGCTCGAACTAATTTCGGTTATCTTTATTGAACCAGGTTAAGAAATCAGCGAACGATCACATTCGGGTAACGGTTAACCCCCACCTATGCGCCAAAGTATAAAATATCCGTTAGTCATAATTTTTTTCCTCTGTGCATGTGCTGAAGAGAAGATCCCCGCTAATGCTTTTGAGGTTGTGTCTTCAAAGCTGCGTCAATTTGAGGGGCGCGTCACACTGGGAACCGACGACTATCTGCGCTATGAAATAGACTTCATTGAAAGCGACATAACGGGCGAAGGTAGTTACCGGATGAAAGAATCGCTGGAAGGCGCCAACGGCGTTGTCGTCTTGCAGGAAATCACGGGACAATACACCAGCGTATACGGCCTGGGTGATGATAAGAAGGCGATCATCATCCGCATACACAATTCCGGATTACCAGAAGGGGTTAAACGGGTTTTCAAAGCGGATCCAAGGAGCAGAATCATCACCGAAGAGATGTTCAGAAAAAAGGATCTCACGCTGCGAAAGATCAATGAGCATACGCTTGCTGTCCTTGATAGTCGTCTTCAACTTGTTTCTGACGAGGTTGGGCATTTGTTGTATCAGAAGACTTCAAGACCTTTTACTGTCGAGGGATATTTCGTTCATCTCGGCAACGATCTGTTGCTCCACGAAGTCAATACGGATGAAGATCTGCACATTGCTAAACTCGGCGAATACGAAACGGCGCTGAGACACTACTATCAGTTACGCGTCGAAAAGTCGGAAAAGCTTTACTTTAAAGGTGTCGGTTTCACAACCCTCGTTAACGATCAGAAAACGGGAAAGCAAAAAGAAGCGCTGGTACTGAAAAAGATTATCCAGATGCAATCGTCTGCTACCGTGGAAAACTGATCCACATGCGTCAGGAAAATTGACAGATCGTACCCTCTAATTATTACTTTCGATTATCTTTGCCGGCTTATTCAGTTTATCCATGATCTCAGTTGACGCAGTAACGGTAGAGTTTAACGGTTCCGCCCTTTTCAGTAACATCACTTTTAACATTAATCCTGACGACCGTATTGCCCTGATGGGGAAAAATGGCGCGGGGAAATCGACATTACTGAAAATTCTGGCCGGCGCGGCCAAGCCTACACGCGGAAAAGTGTCAGCTCCGAAAGACGCGATCATTGCGTATTTGCCGCAGCACCTGCTCACTGAAGACAATGCTACCGTGTTTGATGAAGCGTCAAAGGCGTTCTCAAAAATACTGGGGATGAAAAGTCGCATCGATGAACTCAACCATCAGCTTGAGACGCGCACCGACTACGAATCCGATGAATACGCGAAGATCATCGAAGAAGTATCAGAGCTAAGTGAAAAATATTATTCTATCGAAGAAATCAACTTCGACGCTGAAGTTGAAAAAACACTGATGGGACTTGGCTTCGAAAGAAAAGATTTCACACGCCCGACAACTGAATTCAGCGGCGGCTGGCGCATGCGGATCGAACTGGCGAAGATCCTTTTACAAAAACCCGATCTCATTTTGCTCGATGAACCAACCAACCACCTCGACATTGAATCGGTGCAGTGGCTCGAAGAATTTCTCGTAAACAACGCCAAGGCTGTTATTGTCATCTCTCACGATAAGACTTTCGTTGACAATCTGACGAATCGCACCATTGAAATAACCATGGGGCGTATTTACGACTACAAAACAAATTACTCGCACTACCTTGAGCTTCGTCGTGAACGAAGAGAGCAGCAGCAGAAACAATTCGACGACCAGGCAAAACAGATCGCCGATATCCAGGAATTCATAGAACGATTTAAAGGAACATATTCAAAGACGCTCCAGGTGCAGTCGCGGGTGAAGATGCTGGAGAAGATCGAGATCGTGCAAGTTGACGAGGTCGATACGTCAGCATTAAATCTGAAGTTCCCTCCTGCCCCACGTTCTGGTAGCTATCCTGTGATCGTTGAAGGACTGACGAAAAAATACGGTGATCACGTAGTCTTTAAAGATGCTTCTTTGACCATTGCGCGCGGCGATAAGGTTGCTTTTGTCGGCAAGAATGGCGAGGGTAAATCGACACTTGTAAAAGCCATTATGGGCGAGATCGGTTACGACGAAGGCAAAGTACAGGTCGGTCATAATTCGATGATTGGTTACTTTGCCCAAAACCAGGCTGCGCTTCTCGATGGTGAGCTCACTGTATTTGGAACCATCGATCAGATCGCACAGGGTGACATCCGGACGAAGATCCGCGATATTCTCGGCGCGTTCATGTTCAGTGGCGATACGATCGATAAGAAAGTACGTTACCTGTCTGGCGGAGAACGTACACGTCTCGCGATGATCAAACTGCTGCTTCAGCCAGTGAACCTGTTGATTCTGGATGAACCGACAAACCATCTTGACATCAAAACGAAAGATATTCTCAAAGATGCACTTCGCGCATTCGACGGCACGTTGATTCTTGTTTCTCACGACAGAGACTTCCTTGATGGTCTGGCTTCGAAGATCTTTGAATTCGGCAATAAGCGAATCCGTGAGCACTTTGAAGACATCAACGGGTTTTTGCGTAATAAGAAAATGGAGAACATTCGCGAGATTGAAAGGAGTTCGAAGTAGCTACGAAAGCTCACACTCTTCGCGACTTTGTGATTTCCATGGTCGTCATGGCAATACAAAATGCTGATATACGATTGTCGATTAACGATTTTCGATTTTCGAAGTGAAAGACACAGCTTCGTAGGACATTTCATCACTTCCCCAACGCCCGTCATGTTGAGCACAGCGAAACATCTCATTGATTTGTGATTTATGATTTTAGATTTGATGATTTAGTAACTCACGATCTAAGCGTAATCGATATAGCCACGTGAGGGCTTGGGTGTTAAGGTATCGAATGAAACCGCCACTCGCCCCGAAGTCCGTCATGTTGAGCGCAGCGAAACATCTGCGTTCACCCAACTTATCGTCCAAGGCTGCATCTTTTGTGCCTCCGCATCTTGGTGGCAAAACCTTTATGAAAATCAAAACAAAAAGAAGCACTGGTTCCTG
>DASPJN010000164.1:0-4907 GCA_035628595.1 Chryseosolibacter sp. | reverse complement strand
GTGCGGATGGAGGGACTCGAACCCCCACGCCTTGCGGCACCAGATCCTAAGTCTGGCGCGGCTACCAATTACGCCACATCCGCAGATTTTCGTAAATGGAGCGCAAATTTATACATTATTCGGAATTATCGAACACTTTCTGATTGTTTGTAAAAAAGACACGGAAATAATTTTGAAAAGACTTTAATTGATAATTCTTGAAGCAAACCCAAAATATTTCCCGCAAAAGATGATGGTTATAGACGCTGAGCAGGAGAAAAAAGAAATCATAAATCGATATAGGCGGCTTTTACGAAAGGCCAAGCCAATTCTTAGGGAGGGCGACGCCCGGCTGATCAAAAAAGCGTTTACGATGGCGCTTTCCGCGCATAAAGATATGCGCAGAAAATCCGGTGAGCCGTTTATTTTTCACCCCTTGGCTGTTGCAGAAATTTGTACTGAAGAAATCGGGTTGGGCACAACTTCCATTGTCGCTGCATTGATGCACGATGTTGTCGAAGACACCGACATTGAACTGGCCGACATTGATCGGATCTTTGGTAAAAAGATCACAAAGATCATTGATGGCCTTACCAAGATCCGTGGCGTCTTTGAATATGGCACATCGCAGCAGGCGGAGAATTTCCGCAAAATGCTCTTCACGCTCTCCGAAGATGTCCGTGTTATTTTGATTAAGCTTGCGGACAGGCTCCATAATATGCGCACGCTGGATAGCATGCCGCGTAACAAGCAGCTGAAAATTGCTAACGAGACAATTTATCTCTACGCTCCGCTTGCACACCGACTCGGTCTGAACGCAATCAAGACAGAGCTCGAAGATCTTTATCTCCGTTTTACAGACAAACAGGTTTACGATTCAATTGTTCAGAAAATCGACGCAACCAGGGCCGCGCGAACCAAATTCATTAAGCAGTTCATGGTGCCCATCAACGATGAACTTCAGGAGCTTAGTATCAGATACGATATCAAAGGACGGCCGAAGTCTATTTATTCTATTTGGAATAAAATGCGTAAGCAGAATATTCCTTTCGAGGAGGTGTTTGATTTGTTTGCGATTCGCATCATCCTTGATACTCCGATTGAACACGAAAAAGCCTTATGCTGGCAGGTTTATTCCATCGTAACCGATCATTATACTCCGAACCCGGACCGGCTTCGCGATTGGATCAGTACACCGAAAGCAAACGGTTATGAATCGTTACACACCACTGTGATGGCGAAAAATGGCCAATGGGTTGAAGTACAGATAAGAACTAAACGCATGGACGAGATCGCGGAGAAGGGTTATGCTGCGCATTGGAAATATAAAGATGCAGTCGCTACTGCGGAATCGAACCTTGAAAAATGGCTTGCGCGCGTTCGCGACCTTCTTGAACAACACAACCACTCAGCTTTGGATTTCGTCGACGATTTCCGTGGAAACCTTTTTAGTGAGGAAGTGTTTGTCTTTACGCCAAGAGGTGAACTGAAAACCTTGCCTTACAGTGCAACAGCCCTCGACTTTGCATTCGAAATCCACACACAGGTGGGTTCGAAATGCATTGGGGCGAAGGTCAATAACAAACTTGTCCCCATTAATTATGTTCTGAAAAATGGCGATCAGATTGAAATCCTGACGTCACAGAAACAGAAACCGCATGAAGACTGGCTGCGATTTGTGGTCACTTCGAAAGCCAAAGCCAGAATCAAGGAAGAGCTTAAGGAAGATAAAAAGAAGTCGGCGGAGGATGGAAAAGAAATTGTTTTGCGGAAGGTTCGCCAGCTGAAAGAAGAACCGAATCAGCAGTTGCTGGAACAAATGCGCGACTATTTTCATGCAAGGACGCACTTTGAGATGTTTTTCCGCGTCGGCGCGGGATTTATTACAACGGCCGACATTAAAAGATTCATCGAAAACAAACCCGTGTCCGCGATACGGTCGAAACCAAACCTGCAGGTTTCGGATGCAAAAACAATTGAGCAGGAAATCACACGCGCAAAAGGCCGTTACGACGACATCCTTCTGATTGGTGAAGACATGGATGTGGTCGACTATAAGCTGGCCAAATGTTGTACGCCGATTCCCGGAGATGAGGTTTTCGGCTTTGTCACTGTTAACGAAGGGATTAAAATTCACCGAACAAATTGTCCGAACTCGCCAGAGTTGCTTTCCCATCACGGTAATCGCGTGGTGAAAGCGAAATGGACCTCGCAACATGAGGTGGCATTTCTGACCGGCCTGAAGATCAAGGGTACTGACCGCGTGGGACTCATTAACGATGTTTCGAGAATAATCTCGGAAGAGTTGAAAGTAAACATGAGTTCAATGTCTATTCACACTGATTCAGGCATTTTTGACGGTGAGATCATGCTGTATGTTAACGACACTCGCCATTTGGAGCAATTGGTCGCGAAGCTTGAAAAAGTCGAGGGCGTAGTGAAGGTAAGCCGGTTTGATTCGAGGGAATAAGAAGATTTGAACGGGGCGTTACTAATATTATCTTTGTCCCCGGTTTATATGGCGTTCAACCCGAAAATATACGAAGAGGTAAAAAAGATTTTTACAGCATACCTGGAAAACAAGGAGTTGCGTAAAACCCCTGAACGCTACGCGATACTTGAAGAGATCTATTCACGCGATGGCCATTTCGATGTTGAGTCGTTGTACATCAGCATGAAAAATAAGAATTACCGTGTTAGCCGCGCAACAGTGTACAACACGCTCGATCTGCTGGTTGAATGCGACCTGGTGAGTAAACATCAGTTCGGCAAAAACCTTGCGCAATACGAAAAATCGTATGGTTTTAAACAACACGACCATTTGATATGTACTGAATGCCATCGTGTAGTTGAATTTTGCGACCCGCGCATTCAGAACATTCAGAATACAGTGGAAGAGATTTTGCATTTCAACGTCCTTCATCATTCCCTGATTTTGTACGCTACCTGTACGAAAAACAATTGCGAGAATAAGAAAACCGTCAATAACTAAACGCCCCACTTATGGTATTTGACAAAGAGATCAAAGACAACATGTTTATCATTCGCCTGTCAGGTGATCTGATTGGCGAACAAACAGGAGTCAACCTTCTTGATGCAGTGAATTCAGCAATTCAGGAAAAAGTACTCACATGCATTATCGACATTTCCGGCTTACGCTATATTAATAGTAGCGGCATCGGAGTATTGATCACCGTATTGACGAAATTCCGAAACAAGGGGGGCGAAGTATATCTCATGAAGCCGTCTGAGAACGTTCAGAAATTACTCGTGATCACAAAGCTTAACGCGATTTTTCAAATCGTGCAGTCTGAAGAAGAAGTAAAACAGATTATTAAAAAATAGTTACGGGCATGTCCAAGGTTGATGTATTACTGGGTCTCCAGTGGGGCGACGAAGGTAAAGGGAAAATTGTTGATGTTCTTGCACCAAAGTATGACGTCGTTGCCCGGTTTCAGGGTGGCCCAAATGCCGGACACACACTCGAGTTCGATGGCATCAAACATGTGCTTCACCAGATTCCCTCCGGCATTTTCCGCGAAAAAACACGCAACGTAATTGGAAATGGCGTCGTGCTGGATCCGATCGTTTTCAGAACTGAAATTGAGAAACTCCAGAAATTTAACCTGAACGTTAAGGCAAACCTTTTCATCTCGAAGAAAGCAACATTGATTCTGCCGACGCACCGCTTGCTGGATCAGGCGTATGAAAAAGCGAAGGGCGAAAATAAAATTGGCTCTACCTTAAAGGGAATCGGTCCAACTTATCAGGACAAAATTGGTCGACAAGGACTCCGCGTAGGTGACATACTTTCTGAAGCGTTCGCTGACAAGTTCCGGAAGCTCACGAATATTCATTTTAATATTCTGAAAGACCACGATATCCAATACGACTGGAAACAGTTGGAGGATCAATTCATGGATTCAGTTTCGTTCCTGAAACAGTTTAATCTTATTGAAAGTGAATATTTCCTTAATAAGGAATTGAATGATGGGTCATCAATCCTGGCTGAAGGCGCACAAGGTTCTTTGCTCGATATCGACTTTGGCAGTTATCCCTTCGTCACCAGCTCGAATACAGTCACAGCGGGAGCGTGTACGGGACTGGGCGTTGCACCCCGGCACATTGGTGAAGTTTATGGCATATTTAAAGCTTACAGCACGCGTGTTGGCAGCGGACCGTTTCCAACCGAGCTGTTGAACGAAGAAGGCGAAAGGATGCGAAAGCAGGGAAATGAATTTGGATCGACTACTGGTCGACCGAGACGATGTGGGTGGATTGACCTTCCATCGTTGAAATATTCAATTATGATTAATGGAGTCACCCAGTTGCTGATGATGAAGGCTGATGTGCTTAGCATCTTCCCGACGATAAAGATTTGTACAAAGTACAGGCTGAAGGATGGCAGCGTGACCGATATGCTGCCTTATGAGCTTGTCAATGATAGAATTGACCCGGTTTACGAAGAAGTGGACGGCTGGAATACAGACATCTGTGGAATCACCGAAGAAGCCATGCCGCCAGCATTAAATGCTTATGTCGAATTCCTTGAAAAACACCTGTCAGTTCCGATTACTTTGATTTCTACCGGGCCTGATCGCACTCAAACCATTCACCGTCAGGCGCTAACTGCTCTTTAATTTTTTGAGGATTACTGAAACTTCGGAGGGCATTTAGGAGTTATAGTAAGCCTTGCTGATCTGCAAGGCTTTTATTAAAAATAATCTTATCAAAAGTTTGTTGAAGATGTTTGGGTATTGATACATTTGTGACCCTTTTGGCAGGAAAGGGTTTTGAGGTTTGAGAAGTTGTTGGTGTGTTTTTGGGATAAAAAATTTCTTCAAAAAAGATTTGGCGGGGTTAAAAAAACAGATACCTTTGCACTCCCAAAACGAAAAAGCTGCGGGGAAAGTAGATGAGAGGCGGCC
>DASPJN010000163.1:0-5735 GCA_035628595.1 Chryseosolibacter sp. | reverse complement strand
CTTCAGCCATTGAGGTTGCCTGATGAAAGCTACTGAAGCGATCAAATGTGTTGGGATCGCCCAAAGTAAATTGAAATTTTTTGCAGCCGCCCGATGATCGGTCGCCACCCAAAGCAACAACAGTAACAGGCCTACGGATCCCAACACCGAAAACAAAATAACATCAAAGACATGTGTTAAGCGTTTCCGCGACCAATCGCGGTAGCTGATAATCATCGCGATGATAAATAATAAGGAAAAAACATTCAACGGCGTAAAAACTCCCGTCGAGTGTTCCTGGGGCTTTGCCTCAAACGTGGAAACCTTTTTCAGCACAAGTGGTTCTTTTCCGTTCTCTTTTAATACAACAGCATTGTCAAAGCCAGCTTCGACAAAATCGGGAAGAAACATGTACTCAATCGGCGCAGCTTTTTTGTCCATCGGCAGGCCCAGGCAAATATCAATGCCAAGATCGCCCCATGGCTGATAGACAAGATAGAGGTCGGTAAGTTCGCGGATAGTATAGTTTGTATTAATGTGCGAGTCACTAAACTCAACAGAATCGCCGAACACATTTTTTATAACATCGCGGATCTTAGTTGCGCAATTGTCATAAAAATAATCGTAACGATAATGTTGATTTTCGGGCAGTGCATTCCATTCAAGGAACTCAATCAGCTTTTGTTTTTGGCTTTGATTTAAATTTAGAACCTGCTCGTGGATGAATCGGTTGTCTGAGATATAATGATATTCGAAATCGCGATAGTCATGCACGCCAAGCTGGTAGTATAAATATCCCCGCGCGAAGTTCAGGTAGAAATGCTTCTGTCGGAAATTGAAAACCCCATAATTGTAGATCGCATCGTAACCACTCTCGGGATCGTGAACACGAAACGCGCTATGACCAAAAGCTGTGTAAAGCTCTTCCTGCGATGGTCCACATGTAATCACCGAGACTGTCGTCTTCTCTGATACCTGGCCGTGAGTCAGTGCAGGTATCATCAGAAGGAATAAAGCAATTCTTTTCATATACAAAATCAACGAAAGATAACCGTTTAGATTTACTTGCACTGGGCAAATCTCAACTATCTTGCACCATGCTGGCGCAGTTCACTGATACGAAAAGGCTCATTCAAAAGTTGTCAATGGGCCGCATGACAAATGCGGCAGCCATCTATGGCAGCTACCAGTTTTCGCGATTAACAAAGAGGGCTCTCATCAAGGGCATGCCTATTAGTATTTCCATTGAGCCGACAACATCGTGCAACCTCCGGTGTCCCGAGTGCCCCAGTGGGCTGCGGTCATTTACCAGGCCAACCGGAATGTTGAATCCTACGTTTTTCAAAAGCATGATCGATGAACTTGCGCAGCATATCTCTTATCTCACATTTTATTTTCAGGGAGAACCGTATCTCAATACTTCATTTCTTGAAATGGTTGAATATGCCTCGCAGAAAAATATTTTTACAGCGACCTCGACAAATGCTCATTATCTTAACGATGAACGAGCACGACAAACCGTTGAATCCGGACTCGATCGTTTGATCATTTCAATTGACGGAACGACACAGGAAACGTATGAATCATACCGTGTAGGTGGATCGTTGGAGAAAGTAATTGAGGGAACCAAGAACCTTATTGCATGGAAGCAGCGGTTGAAGTCAGCTTCGCCGCAGGTTATTTTTCAGTTCCTGGTGGTAAGGCCGAATGAGCATCAGGTCGCAGATGTTCGGGCGTTAGCATCTCAGTTGGGTGTAGATAAAGTGGTTTTAAAAACCGCGCAGATCTACGATTACAAAAACGGATCGCCTCTTATTCCTACAGATAAACAATACTCACGCTACGAAAAACAATCAGACGGTTCTTACGATGTAAAGAATGGCATGCTCAATGAATGCTGGAGAATGTGGCATAGTTGTGTAATTACCTGGGATGGCAAAGTTGTTCCCTGCTGTTTCGATAAGGATGCACACCATGTGCTTGGCGATTTAAATAAAAATTCCCTTCGGGATATATGGTTCGGCGACAAATACCACGCCTTCAGGTCATCGCTGATTAAGAGCCGCGATCAGATAGATATTTGTAAAAACTGTACGGAAGGGACGAAGGTCTGGGCTTAGAAGCCTTTCTTTCTTTTTCATTTGTGCCTCAATCTTGGAAAGATCGAGCGCACCGCATTTGCCGCATCCTGATTGACAAACATCCTTGCTTTGAAAATTTTTCACCACCATGCGAATAAGGAAAGCGACAGCAGCAATAAAAATGGCAATGACGAAGAGTTCCTGTAGCATTTGGCAAAAGTAGCGATTGATTTGAAAACAAATCCTGATTTGAAAAAATTCATGTCCGAAAGCGAACGGATTCTGACATTTACGAACAACCGCTGTATTATAAAAGCGCTGATTTGAAGCTGTAACACAGAAATGAAAATGGCACCGCTATTGGAAGGTAAGCTCGAAAATCTTTCATAATGTTTAGAAATTACTTGATTACGGCGCTCCGCACCCTAACACGTCAGCGAAGTACAACGCTTTTGAATATCGCCGGTTTAACACTCGGGATCACTTGCAGCCTGATCCTTTTCCTGCTGGTCAGACATATTTCAAGTTTTGACAAATTCCATTCAAAGATTGGTCGCATTTACCGTGTTGTTACGGAATCGGAAGGAAGTAATGGAAGATTCTACACGTCCGGCATTCCGAGTGTATTACCGGATGCATTCAGGAACGACTTTCCCGAAGCGGAGCAAGTTACTTTCGTCAGTTATCGCTCGGGTGTGATGATCAGCATTCCGCAACGCAGCGGTGAATCCCGTAAGTTCAATGAAGACAGGGGTGTCACTTTCGCCGAGCCGACATTCTTTGATGTATTCGACAGGAAGATCCTGGTAGGAAATGCGTCGAAAGGTTTGGACGAGCCGAATGAAGCCATTATTTCAAAATCGTTAGCGCAGAAATATTTCGGACGTGAAGATGCTGTTGGTGAGATTTTAAAATACGATACGCTTGAATATAAAGTAACCGCCGTGATGGAAGATGCGCCGTCGAACACGGATCTTCCTTTTAACCTGATGTTGTCTTATGTAACAATTAAAGCCAATCAGGAGAAGAACGGTTGGAACAGCATCTGGAGCGATGAACAGTGCTACATCTTATTGCAGGATAAGGAACAGGCTTCCTCAATTATGTCGCGCATGCCGGCCTTCGTCGAAAAATATCTGGGAAAGGAGAATTACTCGAAGCAAACGTTCAACTTACAGCCGGTTTCGCAAATGCACTTCGACGACAGGTACTCTACTCTCTCCTACAATACGGTACCAAAGGAAATGTTGCTCGCGCTTTCTATCGTTGCGTTGTTTCTGCTTGTAACAGCATGTATTAATTTTATTAACCTGTCAACAGCGGAGGCGATTAAAAGGTCAAAAGAGGTTGGAATACGCAAGTCACTTGGCAGTACACGAGGACAACTTGTTACGCAATTTCTTGGCGAGACCACTTTGATCACGGCGTTTTCAATGATTGTTTCCCTAAGCCTTGCGCAGCTTGCATTGAGTTTCATTAACGTTTTTCTTGAAACGAACCTGACGATGGATTTTTCATCGGATGTTTCCCTATGGGCATTCATCATTGTAGTTACTGTTGTGGTTTCCCTGCTGTCAGGACTTTACCCATCGTTTGTTGTGTCGGGTTTTCGCCCGGCGGTAGCATTAAAAAATCTTGTCAATAGTCGCTCATCCTCTGGATATAATTTACGTCGGGGCCTTGTTGTTCTGCAATTTGTGATCTCGCAATTCTTCATCTTCGGAACTATCGTGCTGATCTCTCAAATGAAATATCTTCAAACCAAAGAACTCGGTTTCCGTCAGGACGCGATTATCATTCTGCCGGTACCCGAGTCTGGAGCTAAAGGTTCTTCGATCAATACAAAATCGAAGACATTGCGCAATGAAATATCACGCATCAATGGTGTACAGGGAGCAAGCCTCAGCAGCACACCACCATCATCAGGCTCAGTAAGCGGTACTGGGTTTATATTCGAGGGCGAGGATGCAAGTGCACGAAAAAACACGCAGGTTAAGCAGGTGGATGGTTCGTACATCGACTTGTACAACTTGCAGCTGATTGCAGGTACAGGGCTTGAAGATCGCGATACCATTAGTGGGTTCGTTGTAAATGAACAATTAGTGAAAGTAAGCGGACTTGAAAATCCCGCGGAAATTGTTGGAAAAAAAATAACGGTTTGGGGACGCACCTTACCGGTTCTTGGTGTTGTCAAAAATTTTCACACCGTGTCACTGGAAACTGAGATCCAACCAACGTTACTAATGAATCGGGTGAATGGGTATGAAACACTCTCACTGGTTGTAAACCCGTCAGATTACCAGGCGACCATCGAAAAGGTAAAATCGAAATGGGAAGAAATGTATCCTGACCATATTTTCAGCTATGAATTTCTGGATGAACACATTCGTGAATTTTACGAAGGCGAACAAAGGATGTCGGTATTATTTACTGTATTTACTTCGATAGCAATATTTATAGGTTGCCTCGGCTTGTTCGGACTCGCCACCTTTATGGTCAATCAAAAGACCAAAGAAGTTGGCGTGCGCAAAGTGTTAGGCGCTTCCGTTGAAAGTATACTTGTACTTTTTTCAAAAGAATACGTCAAGCTTATCACAATCGCGTTTGTTATAGCAAGCCCATTCGGGTGGTACCTGATGAATAGATGGTTAGAGCAGTTTGCTTATAAAATCACCATTGGCCCTTCGACATTCGTCATCGGGTTCGCTGTAACTTTGGCAATCGCGATATTCACCGTTGGATACCGATCGATGAAAGCGGCGATCGCCAATCCCGTTAAGTCGCTTAAATGCGAATAGAAACTTTTCTGTAAAAATCTCCGGGAGACGCCCGGAGTAATAAAAAAATGCCGGTGTTTCCGGCATTTTTGTTTGAATCTAACGTCAATTATTTCTGTTGATTTTGATCTGGCATAATGCGCTTTTCGCGATTGGCGATTTCCCACGCTGTATAAAATACACACTGGGTGCGCTTGGTCAATAGATCGAATTCAATCTTGTCAACTTCGTCTGAAGGCATGTGATAGTCTTCATGGATACCGTCGAAGTAGAAAATGATCGGAATGTTATTCTTGGCAAAGTTCCAGTGATCAGAACGATAGTATAATCTGTCAGGATGATTCTGATCATTGTAAGTATAATCGAACACGAGGTTTGTATAAGTTTTGTTCACCGATTCACTCAGCTGGTTGAGTTCGGTGGATAATTTATCTGCACCGATAACGTAAACATAGGGCGGGCTGTCTTTGTGTTGTTCGTCACGACGACCAACCATGTCGATGTTAAGGTTTACGACCGTGCTTTCCAACGGAAACACTGGGTGCTGCGTGTAGTAGTCCGATCCGAGAAGTCCTTTTTCTTCGCCGGTAACGGTCATGAAAAGAATGCTCCGTCTCGGACCTTTACCATCTTTCTTTGCCTGGGAAAATACTTTTGCTAGTTGCATGACCGCAACTGTCCCGGAACCGTCGTCATCTGCGCCGTTATTGATTCTGTCACCTTCGCCGCTTTTTTTCATGCCGATGTGATCGTAGTGGGCAGTGATAATAATGAGTTCGTCCTTTTTGTCGGAGCCTTCCAGAAAACCGAGCACGTTTTCGGTCTTTAGTGTGCTGATGTCCATCTTCGTTTGGAATGCAACGTTACCCGCCTTCACTTTTTTTAGATTGGTTTTCTT
>DASPJN010000162.1:0-19151 GCA_035628595.1 Chryseosolibacter sp. | reverse complement strand
GGTAATTTCGGAGCAGATCGGGGAGCCTCATCATCTGGAGAAAACGAAAATTAAATCCGCAATCACCACCGATTTTATTCTGTCGGTAGAAATTGTCATCATAGCATTAGGTACCGTGCTTGAAGCAACACTAATCATTCAAATATTAACAGTTTCGGTAGTGGCACTTTTGGCAACCGTGGGTGTTTATGGCCTGGTTGCTCTTATTGTGAGGATGGACGACCTGGGATATAAACTCATCAAGCGATCGAATGGAAACGGCGTACTTGCAAGAGTCGGACAAATATTAGTGAAAGCCCTTCCTATTATCATCAGGTCGCTCGGATTCATCGGTACCATCGCTTTGCTTTTGGTTTCCGGTGGAATCTTTGTGCACAACATTGCGTATTTACACCACATGCTTCCGCAAGTACCATTAATGCTAAAAGAATTTCTTATAGGCTTAGCTAGCGGGTTAATTGTACTCGGAATTGTCAAAGGCGTTTCAAAGATGTTTTTTCGTTGAAGAGACAAAGGCAGCCTCGGCAGTGAAGAGAGGGCAAGCCGCGCAACAAGGAAGTTTTGAAAAATAGAGAGGCATATCGCCGATTTCAATGACAACTCAACTTCCCTTGATCTTGTAATTCACATTTTTCAACAGATAAAAAAACACATTCTGTAGTTCATACCTTCTTCATCGGAAGTCCGGTTCAGGTTCAATTTGGGTTATTTCTTTGCTTACAGGCATTTCTTTAACCTGAATGATTTTAGCCTTCACACCATGAACTGTCATTAACATTCGGTATATTCGGTTGCCCATTATTTACCTGACCTTTCCTGAGTTCTTTGAGGAATCCGTGTAGTATGAGTCGTCAGCAATAATGCGGAAGATGGTGTAGCGTGCAATCAGGTTGGTCAAAAAAACCCTACGCATATGTTCCGCAATTATCTCATCATCGCTTTGCGCGGCTTCTTGCGCAACAAGACTTACTCTCTGATAAATGTTTTCGGCCTGGCACTCGCTATCCTCAGCGCCGCGCTTATATTTCTATATGTCTACGATGAACTCACGTTCGATACTGTCCATCCGAATAGCCGAAATCTTTATAGTCTCGGTGTAACCGTTACTGAAAAAAACGGAAGCACCGTATCATATGGTGTTGTGCCCGGCGGTTGGGGGCCTTCTCTCAAAAAAGATTTTGCCGAGATTCAGGACTACACACGAATTATGGTTGCCGGCTTCCCCCACTCGTTAAGAGATAAGGATACTGACAAAATACTTCTCAATCAGGATGGCGAACTGTATTGGGTCGACAATAAGATTTCTGAAATTCTTCATTTCCCGGTACTGCACGGCAATGTTGATAAAGCATTCGAGCATGTGAACACGCTGGCTGTTTCTGAAAGTGGCGTGCGCGCCCTTTTTGGTAATGAAGACCCGATGAACAAGATGATCAGCATCAAACATCCCTTTACCACCAGAGGGAAGGAAGTTGAGTTTGTCGTCAGCGCAGTTTTTAAGGACTATCCAGCAAACACTTTTTTCAGGCCGAAATACCTCTTCAACATGCATGGGTTACGAACTACGTTTGAAAATGATGGCCTGAAATACGATGACTTTACGGAGTCGATGGATTTTTCCGGCGGTTTTTTTATGACCTATCTAAAACTGCAGGGAGGGGCCGATGTAAATGCCATTCAAAAGGAGCTTAATCGCCTTGCAGACAATGCAACAAAAAGCGATTCGGCTTTTTACGCAAGTGGTTCCCGCATCACACCAATATTCATTCCCTTTCTGGACATGCACTTCGATCAGCAAGTGAGCTGGACACTAGGCACCGAGGCTGGCAGTCGCGATGCACTGTTTGTTTTAGTCGTGATCGCCGTGCTGATTTTGTTAATCGCAGCGATCAACTACATGAACCTGGCAACTGCGCGTTCAATGAAACGAGCAAGGGAAGTAGGTGTACGCAAGACCATGGGAAGCCGTCGTCGTGAGCTTGCCTTTCAGTTTATTAATGAGTCGGCGTTGACAACATTTTTGGCTTTCGTGGTTGCATACCTGTTACTTGCCCTTGCCCTTCCATACTTCAACCAACTCACTGCAAAGGGATTTACTTTCTATTCAATCCTCGACCCGTCGTTCGTCATGTTCTTTTTTGTCATTACGATGTTTGTGGCAGTACTCGGTGGTAGCTACCCTGCGTTGTACCTATCCGGCTTTAATCCTGCCATCGTGCTCAAGGGAAAACTAGCCGGCAATAACAGCTCTGACAAGATCAGAAAACTGCTGGTCACTTTTCAGTTTGTCAGCGCCATCATCCTGGTAACCTGTACACTCGTTATCCTTGAGCAAATGGAATTGATCCATCGTTCTAAATTGAATGAGCAGGGAAAGCAAGTTGTGTCTATTCGTTATGGCACCGTGGCGCCCAATGCTAAATACGACGCCTTAAAAAATGAACTTAGGAAAATTCCCGGCATCGAGTCAGTCACCGTAGGAAATCATTTGCCGCGGCACGAATACTTTGGGAACATGCACACCGATTTTAAATTTCCATCGGTCGATGATAAAGATTACCAGTGGAGCATGATCAGTTGTGACTATGATTTTCTCAGGACTTTTGATATCGAAGTGATCAGCGGCAGAAACTTCGACCCCATGATACCCTCTGACTCAAATGCTGTGCTTGTCAACGAGCAGGCTGTACGCATGTTACAGCGTTCTAATGAAAGTATCATCGGTGTTGAAGTCGAAAACAAGTTTACGAACACAAGAAGCCGTATCATTGGCGTAGCGAAGGATTTTCCATATCAGTCGGCGCAGCACACCATTGAGCCGCTGGTTATTTCACCGCGTCCGGATGATTACGATCGCATTGTCTATGTCAAAATTCCACCAGGAGATTTTCCTGAAAAGATTGCGAAGATAGAGCAAACATGGAAGGAAGTGATGTCAGGAATCGGTTTCGACTATTGGTTTATCGAAGATGAATTTAACCGGCTCTATAAAGTTGAAAAGAAAATCGCCTCGCTCGCCGTTCTATTCGCATGTCTCGCCTTATGTATCACCATTCTCGGTCTGTACGGGTTGGCTTCGTACATGGCAGAGCAAACCACAAAAGAAATTGGCATTCGCAAGACGCTCGGGGCAACCGACTGGCAGGTGATGTTATTATTTACAGGGACGTTTCTAAAGATCTTTACCATTGCGTTGATCATTGCTTTACCGTTGGGTTATTATGTTGCCGACCAATGGCTCTCCAACTTCGCGTACCGCATCGAGCTCAAGCCGCCCGTGTTCCTGATCAGCACTTTTGTCGTACTCAGCCTCATGCTGGTAACGGTAATCTACGAAACCCTGAAAGCTGCAAGAGCCAATCCGATCAATGCGCTCAAGCACGAATAAAGATAACTACACCGAGGCTTTTCAATGGATGTGTTAAAGGGATGACATTATTTTTGGGCGTTGCGCCGACCGACGCACATGCCGCGAATCGGCGCCGCGCTTTCCGCTTCAACAACCACACGCACATGCACGCCGGTTTCCGCTGCAGTCGCTAACGCAAGTGCTTCGTGGTATTGTGCAGTTTACTGGCCGGTAATTATTGCACCGGCTCGCCGATAAACAGAAGTGTTTTTGTCTCGGGTAATACGATATGTATTTCCTTCATCCCATACTCCTGCAGAAATGGTTCGCGATACTGAACCTTATCCAGTTTGTTTTTGACGACTTCCCAAAGTGTATCAAGATCACGCACTTCCATATACACCGCCATCTCGCTAATATCACCAGCTTGTTGAAGATGCAACGTGAAACCGTCGTACGAAAGGATCCGATAAGTTTCCGTATTCATCGAACATTTAAAGCCGAGCACTTCTTCGAGAAACCGCTGTGTCTCGTCCAGGTTGAAACTGGGTATCATCGGACTGAGATGACGAATGTTCAACGTGGCCATGTGCAATGAGTTATTAAATTTTAAAACACTTTCTAGTCTATCACTCATATTTGAGCGTCTCAGCCGGATTGATCAGTGCCGCCTTTATTCCGTGGAAACTTACTGTTGCCATGGCAACGAAAAGACCCGCAAACATACTGACGGCAAAGAGCTCCCAACCAATTACAATTCTGTATTTGAAATCAGCAAGCCATTGCACCATCACATACCACGATGCTGGCGCGGCTAGCGCGAATGCGATCATCGCCAGCCAGACATATTGCTTATTGAGTAACAGAAAGATCTGCGACAAGTCTGCGCCCATTACTTTCCTGATGCCAACTTCTTTTGTACGGTTTACGGCATTGATACCCGACAGACCGAACAAACCAAGACAGGCAATGAAGATTGCAAATCCTGTTGACAGGTTCATGATGCCCATCCATCTTTGATATGCCTCATATTGCTGCGAAACATCATCCTCAACAAATGTATAATCGAACGGCTTGTCAGGATATAACCCGCGCCATACTTGTTGCATGCGCGCCACTGTTCCAGGAATATCGTCAGGCTTGATTCTGACAAGCATTGTAGTCAGATAGCCTGCCTTTTGTTTGTCCATTGTTAAGAACATCGGGTCAATTGTTTCTTCAAGTGACAGAAAATGATAGTCTTTAAGCACGCCAATAACTTTGTAACCCAGACTTGCTGAGTCTTCGGTCCAGTTCAGGTGTTCGTTCAACGGATCGGACCAACCCATATCTTTTACGAGGGCTTCGTTCACGATCACAGCAGATGAATCCGCTGCAATGGCAGGATCAAAATTCCTTCCCGAAATGAGCTTCAACTCGAGTGTTGAAATGTAAAACGGGTCCGCTGCATAAACGTATGAACTTTTCTGTTCGTCCTTGATCTTGTACCCGTTTTTCGAGTAGCCTTTGTTGAACGAACTTGTCGTACCCGCGACAGCGACAACCGAGGGTTCAACAGATAGCGCCTGCCTGAATTGTTTGACAACATTGTCCGATGCTTCGCTCCATCCGGCCTGCGTCGGAATGGACAGGAGCTGTTCTTTGTTGTATCCTAATTCTTTGGTGGTGATAAAACGCATTTGCTTAAACATGATCACCGAGCTGATGATCAGAAAAGCCGATAGTGCAAATTGAATAACAACCAACGGCTTTGTAAAGCCTGCCTGCAATCGCGAAGTAAATCTTCCCTTCAGGACCGTAGCAGGTTTAAAGCCTGACAGGATCAATGACGGATAGCTGCCGGCGAGCAAACCGATCATGACAGAAAGGCCAAACCCAAAAGAAGCGATGCCAATAACATTTTCAAACGTGAGTGAGATTGAGCGTTCTGCAAAAGAATTAAAGAACGGCAAGAACAGGACGACAAGCGTAATCGCGATGATCATTGACAAGAGCGCGAGCACAACGGACTCCACTCCAAACTGAGACACAAGCTGTCCGCGATATGCCCCGGAAACTTTTCTGATCCCGACTTCTATTCTTCGCGACGTGGATGTTGTCAATGACAATGAAACATAGTTAATGCATGCGATGATAAGAATCAGCAGGCCGATCCCGCCAAGGATGATCGAATACTGTGGGTCGCTCACTTTGTGCCAGCTCACGGCAGTTTTCAAATGGATGTCCGAAAGGTTTGTGTACTGAAGGGTCAGCATCTTCGTTCCGACAGGCACGTTGTATTCCTTTCTCCATTCATCCAGTTTTTCACCCATGTATTTATCCAGTAGTTGATCGAGTTTGGGTCCGAGCGCGCGCACATCGGCATTTTGATGAAGTTGAATGAAAGTGGGGAATCCGAAATTTCCCCATCTGTTCCTGTTTCGTTCGAATGACGGATCGTTCTCAATTGGCACAAGCATGGCAAACGACAAGCTCGAGTTTGCCGGAGGTGCGTCAATAATGCCTGTGACGGTCAGCAATTTTTCTTCGCCGATAAACAGGGAAACGGTCTTTCCGATCGGGTCATCGTCACCAAAATACTTTTTGGCTATCGCTGGCGTAAGCACAATTTCATTCTTGTCGCGAAACAAAGTTTCCGCATTGCCGCGCAGGATGGGAAATGAGAACATCTTAAAGAAGTCAGGGCCGACCAGCGCAAAATTTTCCGTGAACACCTTCTCTTCGTATCGTAACGCGCCACTCCAGTGGGATCTGTAATGAGTACCAAAGGCTACTTCGGGTAATTCGTCCTTCATTGCCTGTAATGCCGGTAGTGGCAAGTAAGCCGATTGCCTGTATGCGTTCGAGGGATCACCGCCCCACCAGGGCGTGTAGCTGGTCTCGTCTATGCGAAAGATCTGTTCCTTGTCTGCATGAAACTGGTCAAAACTTTTTTCGTCCTGGATGAACAGATAGATAAGAATGCAGAACGAAATGCCAATGCTGAGGCCCGATGCATTGATGAATGAATAGAGCTTTCTGCGGGTGATGTTGCGGATGGCCACTTTTGCGTAATTGCTGATCATGATGGTACCAATTAAGTTCAGGCTGAAATTGTTTCTCATAAGAATGGAAGGACGAAAAAAGCGAAGGGTATTGAATACAAAGTTTCTGCGTGCGCGTGATGCGCCAAGGGCACTTGCATCTGACTCGAATTGTTCGCAAAGATCGCCTTCAATTGCTTCATGCAACTGCGGCGGGCAAAACCAGGTAAGAAACCGGATGGCCCACAAGGGTGGCGATGCCTTTGATTCCTTCATAGGTAATTTGTCATTTTAGGAATGAACGATTTTTAATTGCGGGATTAATTTCCAGAGCTCGAGCCGGACCTCCTTCAAGGAACGAAGCATCGCGAGACCTGCGTTTGTAATTGTGAATATGCGTTTTCGTCTTCCGCCCCGTTCGTTCGTTGAACCACCCATACGCGATTTCACCAGACCCTTGTCTTCGAGCCTGTAAAGCGTAACATGCACAGCGCTTAAGTTCACGTCGCGGTCCATGCGGTCCCGGATTTCGGTAACAATCGCATTCCCATAGGCATCTTCCTGTAATATGCCAACCATTGTAAGCACAAGTTCTTCAAACTCACCGAGGTATTCCTTGCTCATTTGTATATAGATTGTAAAACAAATATACGTATTAGTATATATTTTGTTAAAGAAATACGAGACTTTCTTTTGGAAAGTGCTACTTAGCCGGAATCATTCAGATGGAAAAGGTGGCAAAGTCAATAATTTCGATCCGGGATCTCACTGAATCAGGACGAGCATTTCAGCGATTCAATACCGCACGCCGTTACAAAACGTTGTGATTGACGATTCGATCCCTTTTTTGAAATCCAATAGGGTTCTACTCCGTCTTCAGGCTCTCCACGCATTTCATTTTAGACGCGCGCACCGCCAGCAACATGACTGAAAGTATGGAAACGAGGAGCACACATGCCCCAGCCACCGGATAGATGTACCAATCGACAGCGATGTGATAGCTGAACTCGTTCAGCCATGTGTTCATCAACACATCGGCCACAGGCCATGCAATCAGGTTAGCAAGGATCGTGATGATAACCATACTGCGCAGTAGCATCGAAATCAAAGAAAAATCCGAAGCGCCAAGCACTTTGCGTACACCAATCTCTTTCGTTCTGTAAAGGACGTCCTGGCTGACGACCGCGAAGGCGCCAAGGCACGCAATGATTACCGCGACGATTGCAAAGAACTGGATGATGGAAGAAAACGTCTGCTCCGATTTGTATAACGACATCAGATGTTCGTCGAGGAAAGAGTAGTCAAGTGGTAACGCCGGAAAAACGGTCGTCCATGCACGCGTGATCGCCGGAACAATTTCCTGAAGGTGGCGTGGATCAAATCGTATGAAAACATCCTCCAGTCTCGTCCTTGGATAACTCAGCACGAGCGGCATGACCGCGTGATGTAAGGATCCAAAATTGTAATCGGGCACCACACCAATAATTTCACCGTTGATGACAATGTCGCTAACGCGGATTTTTTTTCCAATCGCTTCCTGCGGCGTCCACCCAAATTCCTTCACGGCCGAAATGTTCACAATCACACCCTGCAACGTATCAGCTGCTTTATCCCTCGTGAATTCGCGTCCCACTAATAATGGCACACCAATCGTCCTGAAATATTCGAAGCCAACTGCGTCAATGGCCATTGGCAGTCCTGTGTCGCCGGTGGTTTCGGTAAAGATCGGAACGTTGCCATTGTCACCATCGAGGCGCCCGCCCGAAACACTCACATTTGCAATGAAAGGATTCGACAGCAATGTGGTCTTAAACGATTCGAAGGAAGTATTCAGATGCTCTCCGGGCACGTGCACAGCAAGCAATTCACTTTTGCGATAACCAAGGTCCTTGTGTTCCAGAAAATCCATCTGGGAGCTGACGACCGCTACGCAGCATAGCAATCCCGTCGACACAGCAATCTGTGTTAATACGCCAGCCTTCCGCATCCAGCTACCCGCGCCTACCGATTTGAAGGATCCTTTTAGCAACTGCTGAAGCGTTGCGCTACCCAGCGCTTTGGCGGGGAAGACAGCCGAAAGCCATCCCGTAACAAACGCGATCAACAATAGCACAAACGCCAGGACAACGGCCTCGCTGCTTGTTAGTGTTGTCGCGTCGGTTTGCCATGGGAAAAACTGTTGGAGGAAAGGAAACGACGCAAGCGCGATGGCGAGCGAAAACACGATCAATATGGTTGACTCAACCTGAAAACTCAGGTACATGATGCTTCGTCTTGCACCAAGGATTTTTTTCACGGCAGCCTCCCGTGTGCGACGAAGCCCCGACACAAAAAAGATGTTGGTATAATTGAATGCAGCAACAACAAAAATTGCCAGTGCTGCAAGCGCGAGCACCATGGCATATGTACCGTTCCCAGCAACGATGTCCTCATGATGAACATCGCCGAAGTAAATGTTCGTTAACGGCTGAAGCTGTATTTTAAATTTTTTCGCGCGCTCCGGAGTCCAATGTTGATTGACCAGTTGTGGTAATTGTCTCTCAAGTTCGGCAGCAGTGTGACCTCTCTTAAGTAATACATATGTATGAAATGAAATCCAGCCCCAACTTTCCAGGGTGACAGGATACCCGAAAGGAACGGTAAAGCTTTGAAAGGGAAGAAGGAAATCGAACCGGATATGTGAATTAGACGGTATGTCGGCGAGCACGCCGGTAATCCGATATTGCTTGCCATTCATTTCAAGCATTCGTCCAACAACCTGCGTTTCATTAAAGTATTTTTTAGCAGTCCGCGCAGTAAGCACAACATTTTCTGGCAATGATAAAGCGCTTTCCGGATCCCCGTCAAGGAATGGGAAACTGAATACCTTAAAAACAGACGGGTCGACATACGAAACCCTTTGTTCATAATGCTGTGTATTGTTTACACGGACCAACCAGTCTGCGCTCGTACGAAATCTCACGTACTCTTCGACTCCCGGGAATTGTTCCTTCAGTGCCGGCCCCATTGGTGGACCCACCGTGGCCAGATGCCTTGTGCCGGGGATCTCGCCCGCCTTTTCATTGTGTGTAATCCGGAAAATCCTCTCAGCATTTTGATGAAACTGATCATAGGTGAATTCGTGGTACAGGTGAATGCCAAGACCGACCACACAGAGCCAGGCAAGGGTAAACCCTGTGACTGCTATCAGAAACTGGGATGGATTTTTCTTTGCCCTTCTGGCGAGCCCGATGATCGCATTCATTTATTGTGTGTGTTTGTCCTAAGATAAGGGAATGGCCGGTGAGGCCTGGTGTCCAATATGCGTTTAACAATATATTAACTTTACTTGCTGCCAAATTCACACACAATGGGTGACTCAATTCTATCCATTTCTTAGAAAAATATATTTTCGACATGCATTAGGGTAAATGCGCGCATACTTGTATTATCATTAAGCGAACAAATCGGAGAATAAGAAATTTGAATGGTATGAAGTCATTTAACAAACGATCATTATTAATAGGCAGCCTGGTTGCAATTCTATTCATTTCCTGCAAAGAAGATGAACCGGCGCCGAGTAAAACGCCGCTACTGGTCGCAACCTCGTGGGAAGTCGTCAGCTATGAAATTGGAGGTGGAGACGGGACACTCGAAGTGGACGAATGTGAAACCGACAATATTTATACGTTCAGCAGTGATGGGAGTTTTTTGGTTCAGACAGGCGAATTAAAATGTGACGAAACTGAAACCGATGCCGGCGGTTCATGGAATTTTGAAGCAAATGAGTCTATCCTTAGCATGCGTTTTCCGGGTGAAGAAGCTTCGGATTGGGAGATTTTGGAGCTGTCAGAAAACAGCCTCAGGATTTCAATATATGTACAGATTTTTGAAGCCGAAATTGTGGTGACGATGGCGCCGATATAAACGGCGAAGGTTATATTAGGGCACGGAATCCGGGAGTGCCATGCAAAGGGTTTAACTGCCGGCCACTATCCAGGATAGAATTTACCGGATGACGCCAGCAGAATTCAAGTTAATATTTAAGGAGTATTACAGGCCGATGAAGAATTTCCTCTATTACAAACTGGGGGACATTGACCTCGCGAAAGATATCACGCAGGAGGTATTCATCCGAGCGTGGGATAAACGCGATTCAATCGTGCATGACACTGTGAAAAGTTATCTCTATAAAATAGCGAACAATCTTGCTATTAATCACTTTAACAGTGCCAAAGCAAGGTTTGAATTAAAGCTCGAAGATCATGACCGCTCTGTTTCCGAGTCGCCAGAATATATAATGGAAAAAGATGAGTTTGCCGCTCGATTAAATCGCGCGCTCGATAACCTCCCGGAGATACAACGCGTGACTTTTCTGATGAACAGGATTGACGATTTCACTTATGTAGAAATCGCGGAACGGCTGGAGATAAGCGTTAAGGCGGTAGAGAAGCGAATGCACGCTGCGCTTGAAAGTCTGAGAAATGTAACACAAGCCAGGGTTTAGTTATGGAGAATAGCAATGATTTTTTGAAAGACTGGCTGGAAGGAAAGGTAACGCCTGCCGAACTCAATTCACGAAAAGAAAACGCCGATCCGCTTGTGCGCGACTACGAGGAGCTGATCAGCCGTTCTGCGGGGATGAAAGTTCCCGATAAGACCACTACCGAAGAGGCGTGGGAAAACTTTCTGGCCACCCTTGATAAGCCGCAGCCGAAAGAAGCGAAAGTTGTAAAGATGAACCGGTGGATTCCACTCAGCATTGCTGCATCGGTGTCGCTACTGGTTATTGCCTTTTTTGTTTTTAATAAGGTCAGCATCTCAACGCAATTGGCTGAGACAAAAGTATATGTGTTACCTGATGGATCGGAAGTTACACTGAACGCAGATTCGAAGATCACGTTCAGCCGGTTCGGCTGGCTTGGAGATCGGTCGTTGACGTTGCAAGGCGAGGCATTCTTCGATGTAAAGAAAGGATCCATATTCGCAGTCAACACTGATAGAGGCTCTGTGACGGTGCTTGGGACGAGCTTCAACGTCAACGCAAGGGTTACTGCGTTTGCGGTGGCGTGTTATTCCGGCAAGGTGAAAGTTAACAGCGGTGAAAGCAATATCATCCTCACGAAGGGCTTATCGACCTCATTGATAAATAGCGCGCTGACATCTCCGATATCCTTCAACGCTGAGCGCACTACCTGGCGCGACGGTGATTTCTATTTTGAAGCGCAGCCGCTTGGTGATGTCATCGATGAAATTGAAAGACAGTTCAATGTCGAAATTGTTTACACCGGTAACGCGTCGCGCCTGTATACAGGATACTTTAACAAAGGCAATCTCGATGACGCGCTCGCCATGGTTTTCAAGCCCATGTCGTTAAAGTACGAGCGTCAAAGCAATAACAAGATTATCGTTAAGTGATCCGCGTTGGTCTTTCTGTCTTTTTTGTCTGCGCAGTCGTCGGTGCGTGGGCGCAACAATCTGTTTCTGCCATCGTCGTCAATGAGGTATTTCGACGCATGCCATTATCGAAAGCATTGAAGACCATCGAAGAGAACTACAATCTGCGGATCGCCTACGACCATTCGCTTGTGCAGAATGTAGTCGTAGACCTGCAGCTCGCAAACCTTAGTATTTCAGAAACGCTGGAACGTTTGCTGCGAAGCGCGTCCCTCACATACCAGGAGGTCGGCGCTAACATCATTATTGTTCCGGCGCCGAAGGAATCAGCTAAGAGCCAGCCGGAGAAACGCAACATCACAGTGTCAGGGAAAGTGTTTGATGCGGAGACAGGTGAAACGTTACCGCAGGCAACGATCAGGATTAATGGTTCTGCAATTGCAACGACGAGTAACAACGATGGCCATTTTACGATCTTGAACATTCCCACCGACACGGCGGTGCTTGAAGTCAGTTACATGGGTTATATCACCCGGTCGCTTGGGATAAGTGAAATTGGCGATCACGCTTCCGCGGATATCCGGATGAGCAGCGACGCGAAGATTCTCAATGAAGTTGTTGTGATGGATGAGTATAACCAGGCTGTTAAAGTTGAAGGCCAGCCTGGCGCGCTCGTGTTCAATCCCGCATCGCTTAACAGTCTGCCTTCACTCGGCGAGCAGGACATTTTCCGAACGATGCAACTAATGCCAGGCGTGTCGACGACGGATGAATCTTCTTCAGGCATGGTGATACGCGGTATGCACCCAAGCTACAATCTTGTGTTGCTGGACGGTATGACGATCTATCAGCAGGATCATTTTTTTGGCTCCTTTAGCATTATCAATGCCGATGTCATTAAAGACGTTCGTGTGCATAAAGGCATGTTCGATGCAAAGTACGGCGGCCGCGTATCCGGCGTGGTTGATATCACAACGAAAAATGGCAATACGGAAAAGCCGGCGTTTAATGTCCGACTCAACTCTATTAACGCCAAGACTACTGCAGAAATTCCGATTGGAAAGAAGTGGTCCTTTTTTGCTGGCGCAAGAAGGTCATTTACAGATGCTGTTAAAAGCAACTTGTTTAAAGAACTGTTTGACATTGCGCAGTTATCCAATGACCAGATTCAGTTGTTCGGATTAGTTAATACTTTCGGCGGAACCACATCGCCCTCATATTTTTTTCACGATGCCAATGCCAAGCTGACTTTCAGGCCCTCAACGAGCGATGTTATATCCTTGAGTATGTATGTGAGCCGTGATAAGATGGATATTGACGAATCTACAATTTTCGATGACTACAGTTTTGCATCTGAGAGGCAAACCCGTTGGGGAAATAATGGTTTAAGCTTACGATGGGGAAGGCAGTGGAATAGTAAGTTTTACTCGAATCTCAGAATTTCAGATTCGAGATTTTTTAGAAACCACCGCATAAAGACTTCGTCGCAGTCCCAGGAAATGATGGGCTCCTACGAACTGAAGGTTGAGAACAATATTAATGATTTCACATGCGCCATTGACAACGAATGGCTGGTTAACAAAGACTTCACATTGGAGTTCGGTTTATCAGGTGTGTGGCAGGAGACGGATGCTCACATTTACGACAAGACAATTCTTACAGGTGATTTTCCGGGCGAATTCCCAGAAGACACGGATGCGCGATTCTCTGAAAAAAGCTTATTGCACAGCATCTATGGTAGTGTTATCATCTGGCCGTCGCGTAGATTCACCAGCACCGCCGGATTACGGTTGAACCACTATGTAAGTGCAAGCCCTGGAGTATACGCAGAGCCGCGCGTGACGACGCGATACAAAGTGAATGATCATTTTAATCTCAAAGCCGGATACGCACGAAGCAATCAGTTCATCAGCCAGGTGTTGTATTATTGGGAGACGGGAACAGTGTCGGGGTTAAATGAAAATTTTTGGCTGTTATCACAACCTGAGCGTGATGCGCAACCTGTCATTTCCTCTGATCAGTTAAGCGCCGGGGCAACACTGAAAGGAAATCAACTGGTGTATGATGCTGAGATGTATTATAAAATTACCACCGGTGTTGTTATTGACGAAGACCGTAACGCGGGAACCACGGATGTGTACGGACTTGACGTGATCATCCAGAAGATGACCGGCATTCACAAGGGGTGGATCGCGTACTCGCTCGCACGCGCAACGCAAAGCAATCCATATATTCTCAACGGCCAGGCT
Source organism: Chryseosolibacter sp. (assembly GCA_035628595.1). Taxonomy (GTDB): domain Bacteria; phylum Bacteroidota; class Bacteroidia; order Cytophagales; family Cyclobacteriaceae; genus Chryseosolibacter. The sequence continues at coordinate 5,154 of DASPJN010000162.1, read as the reverse complement.
GCGCCGTCGTGGCAGGATCAACGCCATGAGTTAAAGATTGTCAACATGCTTACACTTGGTAATTGGAATCTTTCGTCAACCACGATCTATGGCTCTGGCAAGCCGTTTCCAAAATATACAGCTCGCTATTATCGTGATGACAGTGGAAATATTAACGACTATGAACTTTTCCTCGACTACCGTAATGAATCCAGACTCCCTGCATATTTCAGGGTTGATCTTGCGGCTTCTTACAAATTCAGACTGAAGGGTGCTGTCGAACTGGAAGCTGGTGTGTCCATTCACAATGTGACGAATCATCACAATGTTAAAACCAGGATGGTTGATCAGACGGAACTGGACAAAGCCATATTTACTAATACTGAACTACCGCCGGTCTATAACGATATAATTTTACTCGGTTTTTCTCCGAGCGCGTTTATTAACGTTTCTTTTTGAGCGCTAAGGCTCTGCGTAAAATTTCACAACTTCTTAGCTCAACTTAAAAGTTCTGAATAATATACCGGAGAGGCCTTTTTCTTCGTCTGAAGAGGAAGTAGAAGATATCTTAAAATAATTTTCATTGTCCGGTTAAAATAAAAGACTCCGATAAAACCTCGTTTCACAGATGATCATCGATTTCTCGACGGTACTGAATAGAGCCTGTGCTACGACACGGCTACTGGTGTTACTTTCTTTTGCTCACCCAAAAGAAAGGTAACCAAAGAAAAGGGAGCCACGAAAACCGAATTTGCTACCCGCGCTAGCCGCACCCTTGCACATGCCCGCAAACTCCGCTCTTTTCGTGGACACCAGCCGCACTTGAAACCATTGAGAAAGTTATGGCATTACCGTGCGGACACGTAGTGTCAGACAAGCGCTAGCCAGAAAATTTTCCCGGACACTAATAAATAATTTTAAGAAATAGGTAGGGTAAATCGTCGCATGCCTGTACTCATATTGTAATCACACAAACAATATGAAAACAAAATCAATCAAATCCCTTTTAGCACTTGTAGCACTTTCAGCGGTAATGTTCTTTTCATCATGCCAGGATGACAACGACAGCCCATCCATTGTAAACGATCCTGCTAAAGTTCAGAATGTGCAAAAACTAAATGCGTTTCGTGAAGACCTTAGTTTTATCAAGCGTTTCGTTGATAATAACATTCCAGATGTATCATCAGACGATGCCGGACGAAGAAGCGCGTTAAAAACTACCATTGCCCGCATAAAGGAAACAGCGCCATGCGCTGATATAACCGAAGAGGAATTGCAAGATGGCTCTGTCAAAATAACAATGAATTTCGGTGAAGGTTGCCAGACCGAGGAAGGAATCGAAGTCGCAGGAAAAGTAATTATGGTCTTCCACTTTAATGAAAACACTTTTGAATTTGAACTGGAGTTTATCGACTACACCGAATTGAATTCTGAAAACGCTAATGAGATTATAAACGGTACTGTAACCGGCAGCTTTCTTATTGATCTGGAATCAGGCGAATTTGTCCAGGAGATGGAGCAGGATCTTTCAATTACTTCTGAGAACGATGTTACAGGCAGACTGATCATGCAACAAACTGCAACGCTGACCGAAAACGGAATGGAAGTAAACTCAATGTCAACAAGTGGCAACCTGAGCAGCGGAGAGGAATTCAGTATTACGGTAACCAAAGCACTTCTGTATGATTTTGGTTGTGAGGGTGACTTACCTGTTCAGGGTGAAGAACGTGTCGTGTTTCAGGGCAACACAATTGTTGTCAACTACGGAGACGGAACATGCGACGATGATTATGCAGTGAAGTAGTATAAGCGATAATCTTTTTGACGATCAAGCCCGGGGGATGACTCCGGGCTTTTTTACAGGTTGGCAGTAGTGTAATCACCGCTGAGACGCAGCCCGCTGGAGCGGCGCAGAGAAACGCGGAGGAATTACAGATATATTTCCCATTCATTACCTGCGAAACTACAACAAGAAGTGTTTATCTAAATTTGAATACAAGAGCCGCAAAATGTTGCCTCCGGCAAAACTACATTGAGCGTTCCACCGCTAGCGCAAGCGTCACGCTTGTGCTTAGCGATCGTCAGCGTCTCGCTGACTCATTAGATCTAAAATTCGTCTGGTGGTAACGTTGATTGGGCTATTAGGCGTGTTTAACTAATCCGCTCGTAATGCCTGCACCGGATTCGTTGCTGCCGCACGAAGTGTCTGGTGACCCACGACAAACAGCGCAATCAATATCGAAACAATGCCTGCAATGAACGTCAACAGAAAACTGAATTGTATCCGGTATGCAAATCCTTCAAGCCATTTGTTGACGGCAAACCATGAAGCGAAAGACGCGACGAAGAATGCAACCATTATCAACAACATATAGCTGCGCGAAAGCAGGTAAAGTATTTGCAGGGATGAGGCACCGTGGATTTTCCGAATGCCGATCTCCCGGGATTTTCGCGCCAGCGTAAAGGTTGACAAACCAAACAAACCAAGACACGCAATAAAGACTGTCAGTCCGGTGAAAATGATCATTACTTTTTTCATGCGAGCCTCGCTGGCGAACTTCCTGTCGAAGTTGTCTGAGACAAATGAGTATTCGAATGGCGCGTCCGGAAGATATTTTTTCCAGATCTCTTTTAACAAAGCAATCTTATCAGCTGTATTCCCAGGCGCTAGTCTTACGGCGATATCCCAGTTAGCTCCCTCTTCGAGCATCATCACCATCGGTTGAATAGAAGACTTCAATGAAAGATAATTGAAGTTTTTAACGACACCGATAATGTGAAAATCCGGGCTATTGCCATCACCCGCAAACCTGATCTTTTTTCCCTGCCAGTCAGAAAGTCCAAATTGCCTGATGGCGCTTTCATTCATGATCACTGCCAGCGTATCTGACGGAAAATCACGAGAGAAGTAACGACCCTCCGCCATGATGAAACCCATGACTTTCTGATGATCGTGATCCGCCATGTACATGGCAGCAAGTTGATTGACCGACGATTGCTCTGTTACAAATGTTCCGAACCAATCAAGATCAGGCGGAAGACGATTAGAATAACTGGCTGCAACAAATTCGGTGTGGCTTTCAATTTCATTTTTAAACGCGCCTGCATTTACCCCAAGGTTCATTGTGTGCATAAGCCCGACAACATCCTGCTTTGTAAATCCCAATGATTGCTGCTGGAGATACGAGAGCTGATGATAAATGGAAAGCGATGCGACAATAAGGAAGATTGATATGGCAAACTGGAAAACCACTAATCCGTTCCTGATCAGAGATCCACCCCCCGATTTGGTCTTACCCTTCAATGCTGTGATCGGGTTAAATGCCGTTAGGTAAAAAGTCGGGTAAGTGCCCGCGATTACCGTTACCAGCACCAGAAGTGCAAGGGCTGACAAAAGAAAGCCAGGCGTTAAAAGCGCATGCAGTGAAAGTTGTTTCGCTGCCAGATCGTTAAACGGCTCGATCAGCAGCGCGGCGATCAGCAGACCTGCAGCGAGTGAAGCCAACGAATACATAAATGTTTCGAGCAAAAATTGAAGGGCCAGCGACTTTCTTCCTGCGCCAATAGCTTTTCTCACGCCAATTTCCTTAGCCCGCAAGGTTGATCGCGCAGTTGACAGGTTCATAAAGTTGATGCACGCGAGAAGCAGAATAAAAACGGCTACGATACTAAAGAGGTAGACATATTCAATATTTCCATTCGGCTCAAATTCGTCACCAAGGTCTGAATGAAGATGGATGTCAGTGAGCGGTTGCGTCCTGAACCCGAGGAAGCCGTTGTTGCCGAGAAATTCCTTTAACGGAACCTTCATGTTCTCTTCGATTTCCCTTGCACAGTATTTCGTGATAAAACCATCGATCGTGCGCTGAATGCCAGCCGGATCTGTTCCCGGAAATAATTTGACGTACGTGTAAACCTCTGTATTCACCCAGTATGTATTGTCAGCATATCCTGATGTTTCCAGTGACATAATGATCTCCGGATGGAAGTGTGAATTGTGCGGCGGGTCTTTGATGATCCCGGTTACGACTGCGGTAACATCATTCGTGCTTCCGATCATCATGGTTTTCCCGATCGGCGACATATCACCTTTCCCCTTATAGCTGAAATATCTTACCGCCACCGACTCACTGATTACCATTCGTCCTTTTCCCTTTAACACTTCCTGCGGGTTTCCGACAAGCAGCTCAAAATTGAAAAAGGAAAAGAAGTTCGAGTCGGCGAGGTATAGGTTCATCTCGGTGAAGGCACGATCCTCGTATCGCAACGGGCACGTCATCCATTTATCCAGTCGAATAACAGATTGCACGCCCGAAGCTTCTTCCTGTAACGCGCCGGCGAGCGGCAAGCCTGTTAATGTAGTGTTTATATTCTGGTCTCCGACTTTCGCGTGAAAGGAAACGCGGTGGATAAGCGAGGCATCGTCATGAAAGCGGTCGTAACTCGTTTCATCAATGACATAAAGAACAATTAACAGCGTGGCGGTTATCCCGAGCGTCAATCCGAAAATATTGACAAGCGAATAAAGACGTCCATGAAGAAATGACCGGAAAGCGATCTTCAGATAATTTTTGATCATATGCAGGTGTTTGTCGTAAGGGATTACTCACCCACCGAGAGGGACATAGACTATTTGGACGAAACGATCAGATCTAATTTCGCAAATAATTCTGACTTATGTTCCCGGTTCCTCACACATTGGTTCTTTACCCCCAATAGCAACCCTGTTTATCTTCCTCGACCAGCGCAACAAATTCTTTAAGCGTTTTTACCGTTGGCTTCGGGTCATACGGATACCATTTCAAATTGGCGCGAAGCCAGAATACTTTCCAGTGATACCGGGCTTTTACGAACGTAGCCTTAGCCACTGCGGGATAGATCATCTTGGAAGGGCCTCTGAAAGAAGGACGGATCTCATGAATAATGATGCTTTGACCGTCGATCTTGTATCCAATATCGAGCTTTGCCCGGATGTGTTCCGGAGGACGCCTCCTTTCCAGGAACGCCTCCATCACTTCAATAATGTCCAGCACCTGGTGATTGCTAACTGCCATAGTTACTCTATATATATAGTGTCGATCTTTTTCATCGATGCCTTAATAATACGAATCGCTTTCGGGGAATTCAAAGCTGCGTTCCCCAGTGTCCGTCATTTCGCTGATGAATTCACACCGT
>DASPJN010000161.1:0-5772 GCA_035628595.1 Chryseosolibacter sp. | reverse complement strand
CAACGCTTTTAGCAACATTGGTACTGCGATTCCTCCTGAACTGTTGACGGCGTCAACCACAACGTTAAAGCCTCTCTTTTTTACCGCCTCAACATCCACGAGCGGCAGCTCCAGGATCTGATCAATGTGTTTCTTCAGATAATCGTTGTTCTTTTCGTATTTGCCCAGTTTCGTAACAGGCGCGAAGTCGAATGCTTCCTTTTCTGCAATAGCCAGGACTTCTTCCCCATCCTTTCCGGAGATAAATTCCCCTTTTGCATTCAATAACTTCAGGGCATTCCACTGCACCGGATTATGGCTCGCCGTAATGATTATACCACCCGAAGCCTTTTCAGCCGGCACCGCTATTTCAACCGTCGGCGTTGTGGATAAACCTAAATCGATTACGTCGATGCCAAGCCCTTGTAAAGTAGCGCATACAAGCGTATTCACCATCTCGCCTGAAGGCCGCGCATCGCGACCGATGATGATCTTCGCCTGCGGCTGATTTTGTTTGATCCAGGTGCCATAAGCAGCTGCGAATTTGACAACATCCACAGGGGTAAGGTTGTCATTTGTCTTTCCACCGATAGTTCCTCTTATTCCGGAGATTGATTTTATTAGCGACACAGGCGTGAATTTTAGCAGTGCAAATTTAAAAAGATTATAGAATGTCGATGAATTATTCTGTTGGGTTAACTTTCAGCAGAGAATGCACCAACAACACAAACAGGCATGAGCAAAATTAATTCCGTCAGTGACAATAATCGCGAAATAAAGTTAAAGGCATTTGACCGGCTGCTGACAATCATGGATGAGCTTCGTGAAAACTGTCCATGGGACAAGAAGCAGACGCTGGAATCACTTCGCCATCTTACCATTGAAGAAACCTACGAATTGTCGGATGCCATACTGGAAGGCGATCTCCAGGAAGTAAGGAAGGAGCTTGGCGACCTGATGCTTCACATGGTTTTCTATGCACGGATTGCATCGGAAACAAGAGCTTTTGATGTTGCCGATGTCTTAAATGGAATTTGTGACAAGCTAATCGAACGACACCCTCATATTTATGGTGATGTGGTGGCAAATGATGAAGAAACTGTAAAAGCCAATTGGGAAAAAATCAAGCTAAAGACCGGCAATAAATCCGTGCTTGAAGGTGTCCCAAAATCACTGCCGGCACTTGTAAAAGCCATTCGTATCCAGGACAAGGCGCGAGGCGTTGGTTTTGATTGGGAAAGAAAAGAGCAGGTCTGGGAAAAAGTCGAGGAGGAGATGGGAGAATTCAAGCGTGAATTCAACGTTGAAGACATAAAACAGATCGACAAGTCGAAAGCAATGGGCGAATTCGGTGACCTCCTATTTTCCCTCGTGAACTATGCGCGGTTCATTGATATTGATCCCGAAGAGGCGCTCGAAAGAACCAACAAGAAGTTTATCAAACGATTCCAATACCTGGAAACTGAATCTGCGAGAGATGGGAAAAAGCTCGGAGAAATGACCCTTGCCGAAATGGACAAATACTGGGATCGAGCCAAACAGATCTGAAGGCGTTCGGGTATTGTACTGACATGCTTAATATTTCAATTTTTTTTCTGAACGACCGTTTTGCCGTTCAGTTAAAAATTATCTTTGCCCCTTATGGCAAATCAAGAAGACAATCTGTTTAAGAACGTTATCTCCCATGCAAAGGAGTACGGTTTTATTTTTCCGTCGAGCGAAATTTATGATGGCTTGAGTGCCGTGTACGATTACGGCCAGAACGGTGCAGAGCTGAAAAATAATATCAAAGAATACTGGTGGAAGTTCATGACGCTTCTTCATGATAATATCGTAGGGATTGATTCAGCGATTTTTATGCATCCCACCACGTGGAAGGCTTCAGGTCACGTCGACGCGTTTAACGACCCGATGATCGATAACAAGGATTCCAAAAAGCGATACCGTGCTGATGTGTTGGTCGAAGACGCGATCGCAAAAATGGAAGAGAAGATCGAAAAGGAAGTTGAAAAAGCGGCGAAACGTTTTGGTGATTCTTTTAACCGCGAAATGTTTTTACAAACAAATCCGCGTGTGCTCGAGTATCAGAAAAAAATTGATGAGACCAATACACGGTTAAAGGATTCAATGAACGCCGGCGATATGGCGGGAATGAAGCAGTTGATCGTCGATCTCGAAATTGCTGACCCGATCTCAGGCACGAAGAACTGGACTGATGTTCGGCAGTTTAACCTCATGTTTTCAACTGAGATCGGCTCGCTCGCTGAAGACGCAAATAAGATCTATTTAAGACCAGAGACAGCGCAAGGTATTTTTGTAAACTTTCTTAACGTACAAAAAACCGGAAGGATGAAAATTCCTTTTGGTATTGCTCAGATCGGTAAGGCGTTCAGAAATGAAATTGTGGCAAGACAGTTTATCTTCAGAATGCGCGAGTTTGAGCAAATGGAAATGCAATTCTTCGTGAAGCCAGGGGAGGAAATGAAGTGGTACGAGTTCTGGAAAGAGAAGAGAATGAAATGGCACAAGGCCCTTGGCCTCGGCGATGACAACTATCGTTATCATGATCACCTGAATCTCGCACACTATGCTAACGCTGCCTGCGATATTCAGTTCAATTTTCCGATGGGATTCAAAGAGCTTGAAGGTATCCACTCGCGAACCGATTTCGATTTGAAGAGCCACGAAAAACATTCAGGTAAAAAGCTTCAGTATTTCGATTCGGAGGACAATCAGAATTACATTCCTTATGTGGTGGAGACCTCCGTCGGCCTTGACAGATGTTTTCTAGCGATTCTTTCAAAATCTTATAAAGAAGAAAAGCTCGATGACGGAAGTGAACGCGTTGTGTTGAAGCTTCCTGCGCCGCTTGCACCTTTTAAAGTCGCAATTCTTCCGCTTACGAAGAAAGACGGACTGGCTGAAAAGGCGGAAGCTATCATGAGCGATCTGAAATACGATGTGCGTTGCTTTTATGAAGAGAAAGATGCCATTGGCAAGCGTTACAGACGCCAGGATGCCATCGGAACGCCTTACTGCATAACGGTAGATCATCAGACCCTTCAGGATGACACTGTCACCATTCGTGATCGCGACACAATGAAGCAGGAACGAATTTCTATTAGCAAGATTCGTGAAGTGATTCTCGGAAATACCAGCATCAACGCAATTCTTCGAAAGTTATAGCCGGCTTCATTATTTTACTGGTCATCATCGGTGGTTTGCCGATGCTTATGCTCATCAGTTCGGTGTTAGATAAACGTTGGACACGAAAATTATATTTCAATCACATCTCACCGGCTTTCAGAGGCAGTCAGGTTGTTGCATACGTTTCGCCTTACTCCAAACTGAAATCCAAAGAACTGAAAGAATTTGAGTGGCGGGCACATTACTTTTTTACGACAACTGAAATACAGTTCCGGGAGTTTGAGAATGAGAAGGCAATACCTTTCAACAGAGTCCGATATCTCATTGCGAGCGTAGCTGCGCAAATGACATTCAGACTACCAGACGATTGTTTCTCGATCTATCACAGGATCATCATTTATCCTGATTATTACTATTCACGCGTGAATAAGACATATCACAAAGGCGAAACAAATCCTTCTGCCGGAATTATGGTTTTCTCGTTGCGAGGTATCGTTGAAGGATTCGATCTTCCCTATGATGGTGTTAATCTTCTTTACCATGAGATGGCACATGCTTTGTACCTTGAGCATAAAGGCATGCCTTATAACTTGTTCGATGAAGAAATTTTTGATCAGTTTCATCGGTACGCCAATGACATTCTTAGTCAAGAACAGCCAGGAGATTTTTTTCTTCGTCCGTATGCATTGACGAATGTCAGCGAATTCTTCGCAGTCGCCACCGAAAACTTTTTTGAAAGAAGCACAGAATTGAATCAGGCGCTTCCGGATCTTTACCGCATCTTAAAGGATCTTTACCGTCAGGATCCCCTGTTATTGAAATGATCAAGCTGATCCTTGACATATTAAGTGAAATAAATAAGACTTTTCAGGAGCTTTACTACCGCTCTTTCATCAAGAGCAGGATTCATTTCGTCTTGATGCGCAATCATGTATACTACAGAGGGCTCGGTAGTGCGCAGTCCGTATTCAACAGGAAGGTTTGGGAATTTATCCGGCAAAATAAATTTGTCCCGCGAGAAAAGTTTTATGTTCGATTCTCACTTAAGCTGATGATTGCTTCGCACGCTGTTCAACTTTCATGGTGTTTGCCGGCGCACTCGTATAAATACTTTGATCGAATTATTTTATATCGTGAGTTTTACCAGTCAAGTATCACGAACAAGCAGCATAAGGCGGAAGTAAATCCCGGTCTTCGCGTAATTGTATTTTCAGTTCGTGCCATTCACGAATCAATCACCCGAAAGACCGTGGGCGTTAATGTTTTGCTGCACGAGTTTGCGCACGCGCTTTGGCTGGAACATTTATTGATGAATCGTAGTTACGCCATCTTTGATCAGACCACGTTTCAAGACGCGCAACTTCAGATTATCCGTGAAATGGAGAATGCAACTTCATCAGCGGATCATTTTTTTCGTCAATACGCGTTTACAAATCAGGCTGAATTCTTTGCTGTTGCCGTTGAGAATTTCTTTGAGAGGCCACGAGATTTTCAAAAAGAAATTCCGGGTCTTTACAATACGTTGACAGTTCTTTTTAATCAGAACCCATTAGCCCTGACAGCAAACGAAAATTTGATGGGTAATAATAACTTCTAAGATTTAATTGATAAACACTTTGAACTGGAAATCACTTCTCTCGCCCGCTCGTTCTGGTCAGTCTGTTAAAGCTATTGCCGAGCAAACCAGGTCTGCATTTGAACAGGATTTTGATCGAATCATCTTCTCGCACCCATTCCGGAAATTGCAGGATAAAACGCAGGTGCATCCGCTGCCAGAGCATGATTTCGTTCACACACGACTAACGCATAGCCTCGAGGTTTCCAGCGTAGGTCGTTCGTTGGGACGGAAAGTCGGGGAAGTCATTTTACAACGATATCCTGATCTTAAGAGCCATCATTCATCGGCGGATTTTGGTGCAATTGTCGCGGCTGCTGCCCTCACGCACGATATCGGAAATCCACCTTTTGGTCACGCAGGAGAAAACGCCATCTCGGATTTTTTTTCTTCATCACCGATCGGAAATCAATATAAAGCCCATGTTTCGGAACAGGAGTGGGCCGATCTCTGTCGGTTCGAAGGAAATGCCCAAGGCTTCAGGTTATTAAATAAAAACCAGTTTGGATTAAAGCTCACAGCGGCGACGATGGGTGCGTTTACAAAGTACCCATGCGCAGCACATTTTCCATCACGCGATACGAGGAAGCGAAGCCAGAAGAAATTCGGGTTTTTCAGTCGGAAAAAAATGCATTTCGCGATATCGCCAGCAATCTCGGGCTATTGGAAGCATCTCCCAATGCCTGGTGCCGGCATCCACTTGCATTCCTGGTAGAGGCTGCCGATGATATTTGCTACAGCATCATCGATCTTGAGGACGGATGTAGTCTCGGTCTGATCAGCGAAAGCGAAGTACATTCACTGCTCGGCGACCTGCTGACACAAAGTAAATCGAAGCTAGGCACGTTGTCGGAATTATCGACTCGCGAGGAACGCGTTGGCTATCTACGTGCTTTGGCGATTGGTGATCTGACGCAACAATTTGCGGATCTTTTTCTGGATCACGAAAAGGAAATGCTTGATGGAAAATTCGACAGCGCTCTTGCGGATGTGAGCGCCTCTCGCGAAGTCCTTAAGAAAATAATTTCAGT
>DASPJN010000160.1:0-2632 GCA_035628595.1 Chryseosolibacter sp. | reverse complement strand
AGCCACCCCTTCGAAGCCAATGCGTCCGTTGAGTTCGAAGTTTTCCAGTCCACGAAAGATGTTACGTTTCTTAAAAGTCAGGTTATAGAACGGACCCGGATATCCCTGGGTAACATTCATCCCGATTTCATTCGACCACTCGTAACGATCGAGTGGGCTCGTAAAAATGTTGGCGATAAATCGTCCACCCGATGTGTCATAATTGATATTCACGAACTTGAACGCGTCAAGGTTCGCAAGCTGACGTTGTGAATTGAAAGTCTTTGTTCGGCTATAGCGCTCGTCGGCAGAGACAAAAAGCCGTTGGCTAAGAATCTTCAGGTTGTAATAGTTCTCAAAGTACTGATATTCAATATCCCGGTAATATCGTGACACGCGATGACGCCCGTCAGCATCTACCCCGGCATCTGTTGTAAACTTTACCGAGTCAACGGTAAACACTTTGTGATATCCGCGTCGGGCGGGATTATTAACAACAAGCGCCAGCGCAACTCTGCGATTGCCCAGGCTTCCGGTGTCAATCTGATAGTCGATATATTGTCTGCTGAAATCGTAATACCCATTGTCTTTCAGGAACAGATCGAGACGTTCACGCTCGGCCGCGAGTATTTGCTCCTGGTATCGCTGCCCTTCCCTGATGAGGCTTTCGTCTTTGTTTTGCTGGATGATCTTCCTGACTTGTTCATCCTGGATTCGGTAAATAAGCGAATCGATAATATACGGCATGCCTGGATCTACTCGGAAGGTAACGTACACGTAACGTCCTATCGACGAGATCTTGGTTGACACGAAATTGTGGAAATATCCCTCTGCGAAAAGATAAGCTGAAAACCGGTCGAGCGTCATTTTTACCGATGCACTATCGTACACGGCGATCGGTTCACCCCATTGCATGAATAAATTTCCATTCTCGATCCGTGAGTTTAACCGATCAATCTTTTTCTGTTTCCTGAATTGCAGGTTATTGATCTTTCGTTGATTGGTTGTTCGGGTGATACGGGCGTTAAACTTTTTTTCAACGGCTTCCTTTTTGTCGATAAACTTTTGCTTGTCGTAGTGCCTCAATCCGTAATAATACATCCCGACAAGGTGATAAAGACCCGGAATACCCAGGAAACGCCGGTTTGGACGCTGGGCGTAAAGCTCTTTTAACTCCTCTTTGTCAATATGCTTTGGTACGATGATGCTTTGCGCGACAAGTCTTTTCTCATTTTCCTTCAGATATCGTGTTCCAAGGCAACCCGAAAGCAGCAGCGGTAAGAGTATTGCGAGAAAATATTTACTTTTCGACTGAGTCAAGAGAAATGCTTTCGAAAGCCACTATAAAGTACATCAAATCCCTGCAAGTAAAGAAATACCGAAAACAGGAGCAATCTTTTGTGATTGAAGGAGCGAAAACCGTGCAGGAATTATTGGCGTCTGATTTTGAGGTGCTCAGGCTGTTTGCAACCGAGAGTTTCCTTTCTGAAAATAGGGTTCCGTCCGGTATCGATGTATTGGAAGTGAAGGAGTCTGAGCTTGACAATATCGGCGGGTTTCAGACAAATAACGGAGCTCTCGCGATTGCGCGGATGAAAGCAAATCAGCCACCCGCCATTCAACGCCAAAGTTTCGTCCTTGTGCTCGATGATATCCGTGATCCCGGAAATCTCGGAACGATCATCAGAACGGCAGATTGGTACGGGATCAACCAGATCGTCGCATCGAATGAGACAGCTGATTTCTATAATTCAAAGGTCATTACATCAACGATGGGTTCATTCACCCGCGTGAATATTCATTACACCGATCTCGAAGATTTCCTGTCACGCGCGAAAGGTGATGTGTATGGTGCATATCTGGATGGAAAAAATGTACACGATGAAAAATTCGACAGCGGCGGTTTTATATTAATTGGAAATGAATCTCATGGGATCGCTCCATCCCTTGAAAAATTTGTCACAGATAAGATTACAATTCCGCGCTATGGGAAAGCGGAATCACTCAATGCAGGAATCGCTACCGCGATCATTTGTGATAATATCATGAGGCATCGTTAGAAGAAGCCCTTGCTTTTCCCGGAAGCTTCATCGGTGATCCTTTTAGCCTCGCTTTTTCCGAGATAGTTGTCAATGAGAGAATGGCCAAGGTAGATAATCGGTGTTAGCAGAATGGCAACAGCGAACTTGTAAATGTAATTGGTAATACCGATGGCAATGATCTGGTCGGTTGCAAAGACACCGTAGAATGCAATGAACAAAACAACGAAGCTGTCGACAAGCTGAGAGACAAGCGTCGATCCGGTTGCACGAAGCCAGAGGTATCGCGTTCCAGTCATTTTTCTGAGTCGTTGGAACACGTAAACGTCAACGAGCTGACCGACCAGGAATGCGGCGAGGGAACCGATGATGATTCGCTGTCCCTGACCAAGGATCCGGTTGAATGCCAGATCCATGCTGAAGATACTTCCGTCGTCAAGCCTTACTTCTTTCCACCAGCTGGCGGGAGGCAATTCAATCGAAAGAAAAATGATCACGAAAGCATAAGCGATCAGTATTACTGTGAAGTAACTGATTCGTTTTACGCCTGACTTTCCAAAGTATTCATTGATCAGGTCTGTCGTAATAAACACAACGGGCCAGATAAGCGCACC
>DASPJN010000159.1:0-8035 GCA_035628595.1 Chryseosolibacter sp. | reverse complement strand
CTTGTGGGGGTCCAGCACCTGATCAATGTAATAGTTCAGGTTCAGTTTCGTTCCTGAGAAACAGATGTTCTCGATCTCCGTCAGCAGATCTTCGAAAGAAAGCTTCGTCGTTTCGGCAATTTCTTCGAGGTCGACCTTGCGGTCGATCTGCTGAATGATCGAAATCTTCGTCTTCGATTTATTGACAGACGACTTAACGATCACTTCACTCGCTGTCTCAATATCATTATCGTCAACGTATTTCTTAATGATTTCAAGAAATTCCTTGCCGAACTTGTTCACTTTTCCCATCCCCACGCCGTTTACCTGCGCGAGTTCTTCTTTATCGGTCGGGTAAGTGGTCGCCATTTCTTCCAATGACGGATCCTGGAAGATCACGTAAGGCGGAAGGTCTTTCTCCTTCGCAATTTTTTTGCGCAATGCTTTCAGCATCTCGAACAACTTCACGTCGTACGCCTTCGCATTGACAGGTGCCCTCTCAGCTGACTCTTCTTCTTCGTCGATCGCCGTGGTGAAATCATGATCACGAGCGAGCTCAATCGGAAACGGCTTCTTCAGGAATTGCTCACCGCGCTTGGTAACTTTCAACGCACCAATATTGTCAATGTCTTTTTCAAGATATTGATAGATCAGCGCCTGGCGAATAACCGACTTCCAGAAGTCGACATCTTCATCCTGGCCTTTTCCAAAAACAGCAAGGTCGAAGTGCCCGTAGCTTTTCACATATTCGTCCTCCGTTCCACGGATTACATTTACAAGGTGATTAAGCCCGAACCGTTCGTTGGTTTGTTTCACCGCTTCTACAGCAAGTTTCACGTAATCGGTTCCGTCAAAGCGTTCTCGCGGATGCACACAGTTGTCGCACATACCGCAGTTTTCCTCTGTGTATTCTTCTCCAAAATAGTGGAGGAGTTGACGGCGACGACAAACCGGAGACTCGGCATAAAATTCCATTTCCTGTAAAAGGATGCGCGCGTTCTCGCGTTCCTGCACAGGCTTGTCTTTATTGAATTTTTCGAGCTTGTTCAAATCGTTGTGTGAATAGAACATGAGGCATAAGCCTTCAAGTCCGTCACGACCGCCACGTCCGGTTTCCTGGTAGTAACCTTCAAGCGATTTCGGAACATCGTAGTGTACAACAAAACGCACGTCTGGTTTGTCGATACCCATGCCAAAGGCGATGGTGGCAACGATGATATCCACTTCTTCATTGAGGAAGTCGTCCTGGTTCTTCATACGAACATCCGGATCAAGCCCGGCATGGTATGGCGCTGCTTTGAAACCGTTGACGTTCAATAGTCGCGCAATCTCCTCGACTTTCTTTCTGCTAAGGCAATAGATCACACCTGATTTTCCTTTATGGTCTTTCAGGAATTTGATCAGCTGCTTCTTTGTTTCTTTCTTCGGACGAACTTCGTAGTATAAATTTTTTCGGTTGAAAGAAGAGATGAACACATCTGCCTCCTCCATCTGAAGATTTTTCTGAATGTCGATCTGAACCTTTGGCGTTGCAGTCGCGGTAAGCGCGATCACGGGCATGTCGCCGAGGTTGTGAATCATGGTTTTGATTCGTCTGTACTCAGGCCTGAAATCGTGACCCCATTCAGAGATACAGTGCGCTTCGTCGATAGCGACGAATGAAACATTTACTTTCTTAAGGAAATCAATCGTTTCTTCTTTATTCAAAGATTCAGGCGCGACGTAAAGCAACTTCACCACGCCATTCATACAATCTTTCTTCAGTCTTGTAATTTCCCCTTTGCTTAACGTTGAATTGAGGAAGCGCGCGTTAACGCCATACGCATTCATCTGATCAACCTGGTTTTTCATTAAAGCAATGAGTGGAGAGATAACGATCGCGAGTCCTTCGCGGATCATAGCAGGTAGCTGGTAGCACAAAGACTTACCTGCACCGGTAGGCATAATGACAAAGGTGTTCTTACCATCCAGCAGATTGCGGATGATAGTTTCCTGATTTCCCCGGAACTGACTGTACCCGAAGATTTCTTTCAGTCTGTCTTTTAAAATGTCTTTCTCTTCGACCAACATGTTTTTGTCTTGGTGAAAACCTAAAATACTATCTTTGTCCATTGGACAAATCTAATTTTCTAAAGGCATTGAATTTACAAAAAAATATCAAAAAAATTGCACAAGCTGTATTATTGAATGAGTCACGTGCAATTGAAAATCTTACCCAATACATCGATGACAATTTTGAACGCTGTGTACAGGAAATATATTCTGCGAAAGGTCGCGTTGTCATAACAGGTATCGGTAAAAGTGCCATCATAGCCAATAAAATTGTGGCGACGTTAAATTCAACTGGAACGCCAGCTTTATTTATGCATGCCGCCGATGCCATTCACGGCGATCTTGGCATGATACAAAAGGACGATATTGTGATCTGTATCTCCAAAAGCGGCAATACTCCGGAGATAAAGGTACTCGTCCCATTGCTCAAACGAAGAGGCTCCAGGCTTGTTGCACTTGTGAGTAACACAAATTCTTATTTGGCTCAACAAGCGGATTTTATCCTGAATGCAACGATTGGCGAGGAAGCCTGCCCCCACAATCTCGCGCCGACAACCAGTACCACGGCCCATCTGGCTATGGGGGACGCCCTTGCCGTTTCCTTGCTGGAAATCAGGGATTTCTCGAGCCGGGATTTTGCGGAATATCACCCCGGTGGATCACTTGGAAAACAACTTTACCTCAAAGTTTCCGATGTCTACCTCCAGCATCAACTGCCCTTTGTTGCCCCAGAAGCTACTTTACGCGAGGTAATCGTCGAAATTTCTTCAAAAAGGCTTGGTTGCACCTCTGTTATAGATGGGAACAAAATTTTACTGGGAATAATTACAGATGGTGATTTGCGGCGGATGCTCGAAAAGGGCGTGGATCTTAACCAGGTAAAAGCTTCCGATATCATGACAAAAAATCCAAAAAGCATTGATAAAGACGAATTCGCTGTGAAAGCGCTGCAAATGATGCAGGAAAGCAATATCACCCAGTTAGTGGTTCAGGATGGAAGCAAAGTGGCAGGGTTTATTCACCTGCACGACCTGCTGAAGGAAGGAATAGTATAATAATTCCGAAATATCTTTTAAAAAATTTTGTGACTGACGTCTTTTGCGAAACGTCTTATTGGTAAAATCAACGATGAATAAAAATCTTTATGTTGTCCTCATGGCGGGTGGCGTGGGTGTGCGCTTCTGGCCTTACAGCCGAAATTCAAAACCCAAACAATTTTTAGATGTTCTAGGAACGGGTAAAAGTCTGATCCAATCTACGTTGGAGCGATTCCTGCCTGTTTGTCCTGTCGAAAATATCTATGTTGTCACACATGAAGAACACGCTGCGCTTGTCAGAGAACAACTTCCGCAATTGAGCGACGATCAGATTCTTACGGAGCCGATGCGCAAAAACACTGCTCCGTGCATTGCTTACGCGAGCTACAAGATCCACCAGAAGAATAAGGACGCGGTAATCGTTGTGACACCATCCGATCATCTTATTCTGAAAGAGAACGAGTTCCTGGAAATTGTGGAGAAGGCTGTTGATCAGGCGAAAGCGCAGGACAAGCTTATTACGATCGGTATCAAACCTACGCGTCCTGAAACCGGTTACGGTTATATTCAATTCCACACTGAAAAATCATTTGTAAAGAAAGTAAAAACGTTTACGGAAAAGCCAGAGCTTACGCTGGCCAAAAAGTTTCTGGAAAGCGGTGACTTCGTTTGGAACGCGGGCATTTTTATCTGGGGAGCGCAGGCAATTGTAAATGCGATCCAGGAACACATGCCTGAAATGGCTGAAGTTTTCGAAGACATTAGAAATAAATTAGGAACCAACGAAGAGAAAGCTTCCATCCGGGCTGCCTATCCCCAATGCAAAAACATATCGATCGATTATGGTATCATGGAGAAGGCCACAAATGTATATGTGTGCCTGGGAGATTTCAGCTGGTCGGATCTCGGGTCGTGGGCTTCAATTCATGAAATATCTTCGAAAGACACCAATAATAACGTCGTAAGTGCAAATGCGCTCACGTATGAATCGCGGAATTGTATCATCAAAGGATCACCTGACAGGCTTATTGTTGCACAGGGGTTGAATGGATACCTGATTGGTGAGTTTGGTAACGTGTTTATCGTTTGCGAAAAAGATAAGGAAGAACAGTTCCGGAGGTTTGTAAACGATGTGAAATCGACAGAGCACGCGAACGAATACCTTTAACATGTTTCTTGTTACTGGTTTCTTGTTTCAGGTTAGAGCAACTTGAAACTTGGAACCTGAAACCTAAAACTAGCTTGCCCGTCTTCTAACGATCTCATAGATCGCCACACCCGTTGCAACGGAAACATTCAACGATCCGATCTTTCCTTTCATTGGGATGCTGACAAGCTCGTCGGCGTCGCGAAGAAGTTCATTGGAGATGCCGTCTTCCTCTGATCCCATAATAATTGCTACCGGACCTGTGACGTCTGCTTCGAAAATGGTTTTAGGTGTCTTCTCTGTGCAGGCCAGTATCCGAATGCCGTTCTCGTGAAGAAACTTTATTGTTTTCCTGATATCTTTTTCGCGACAAACCGGCAGATAGTTTAATGCGCCCGCCGATGTTTTCATTGCATCGCTGGTGATCGGCGCGCTTCCTTTCTCGCCAATAATGATCGCGTCAACGCCAGCGCATTCTGCTGTGCGTACAATCGCACCGAAGTTACGAACATCGGTTACCCGATCGAGAATGATAAAGAACGGTTCGCGTCCTTCGTTGTAGGCTTTGTCGATCACATTTTGCAGCGGGACGTAAGTCACAGATGAAAGTAACGTGATTACTCCCTGGTGATTCTTTGACGACATCCTTTTCAATTTCTCTGCCGGAACGAACGTGTAAGCCACCTGGTTTTCTTTCGCGGTATAAATGAGTTCCTTAATCAGATCGTTGGTAAGACCAGATTGGATCAGGATCTTTTCAATCTGCTTGCCAGCGCGGATCGCCTCCATTACCGCACGCGTTCCGTAAATCATGTCTGAACTTTCCATTACCTGCTAAATCTTAAATCCTAAATCCTAAATCCTAAATCTTAAATCCTAAATCTCAATTCTCAAATCTTACAGTCGTGCATTTCTCCACAGATCAACCACCTGGTACCACCGCTCTCTATATCTATTATCGCGAATTAACACATAATTGTCGGGGTCAAAAAGTGTGGGCGCTTTTGTGAAATTAAAAGTCACCTTGACATCCGCATTATCATATTTCCAAACTTCTCTGTCGCCGAAACGAAAAACCTGTTCAGGTAAACCGAAAATGATGTAGATCATTCCGCGATCTGTCTTCCAACCTTCTTTATAGGAAGTGAAATATGTGTTGGCAAGTTCAACCCTTCTGAAATAATTCTTGATAAGCGTTCGTGCGCGGTTAGCGTCACCGGTAATCGTCAGGACTGTTCGATCGAAGGTTTTTTTATCGCCGTTGGAGGCTTCGAGTTTATCGTATTCCTGTTTAGTGCAGATGTAAATGAACGGGCCCGGTAAATTCTGCACGCGGGAAAACCGTGGATAGTCGTCATGTGCAAGAATCGCGATTCCTTCAGCAACCGAAGTGTCTTGCTGGAAGAGGTACAATCCCTTTTCGAAAAATCTGAATGGCGTACCCCCCTCAATCCTCGCTAATGAATCAACGCGTAGTCTTGGCGACACGCGCGCCTGGGTTTCTGAAAACGCGGGCGCGGCAGCCGGAAAATTATCATTGTAGAAAGAAGCGATCCATTTCCCCGAGTCAGCAAGTGATAATGAATTACCAACATCTACATGTTCTGTTAAATATGGCCCATCGACAGTTTGAAGGAGCGTGTTAACAGGATTTTTCGGTTCGAGATAATGATAGTAGATCCATGCCTGATTAGCGGTTATCCTCACAACCTTCGCTACAACAATAGATCCGGACGTTGAAGATGGAAGATTAATAATCCCGCTAAGGTCATACCTGTTCCTTTTTTCGTGAATACCAGTTGAAATTATTTCCCCTTCTTTTTCTCCCAGATCCTTTCGAAGTTCCCATTGAATCGAAAGATCGTTAAGCTTCGTTGTGGTATCCTTCAATTCAAGTGCATACGCAATCTTCCACTGATCTTCGGATCTCGCTGCCGTTGTGAAAAAACTAAACGAATGCCCCGGATCGTACAGGTAATTGTAATTGATGTCGCGAAGTGGCTGCGCTTTTAAAGCGAATCCGAACACAACCAACATGAATAACATGTATTTTCTCATCATAGAAGCTTAAACGCAAGGCAATATTGCCGTTTAAAGTTTAATTCTGAAATTCTCCTGAAACGATGTGGCTGAAGTACTATTTTTGCGCCATGGCAAAAATCTTCACCACCGAGATCACAAGCGAAACCATTGCATCTGATAATCCGATTCATCAGCGTCTTTACAAGGCTTATGTGGTTGCGAAGGATTATGTGATGGGCGACGTGCTTGAAGTAGGATGCGGTGAGGGGAGAGGCATCAGTCTGCTGATGAGCCGCGCACGAAGCTTTACGGCTGTGGATAAAATTGCGACCGTCATCGAAGATCTGAAGAAACGGTTTCCGGCTGGTAGTTTTAAAAGCATGAATATTCCACCACTCGGAGGGCTACAAGACAATGCGTACGATGTTGTTTTTAGCTTCCAGGTGATTGAACATATTAAAGATGATGCCCTCTTTTTGCAAGAGATCCATCGCGTACTGAAACCAGGGGGGAAAGCGGTGCTAACGACCCCCAATCGCAGGATGTCGCTTTCGCGGAATCCGTGGCACGTGCGTGAATATTTACCGGACGAACTGGCAAATCTCGCTTCGAAGTTCTTCTCAAACGTCGAGATGAAGGGCATCGCTGGAAATGAAAAGGTGATGGCCTACCATGAAGAAAACCGGAAGTCTGTGAACAGGCTTATGCGGTGGGATGTTCTGAAAATGCAGTATTGGCTACCGGCTCCTTTGCTTCGCATTCCTTATGAGATACTGAACCGCTGGAATCGGAACAAGCTTCAAACGGTAGATAACATGTTGGTGAATGCCATCCGGCATGAAGATTATGTTGTGGCCGACGACGCAAGAACAGCGCTTGATCTTCTTTTGATCGTCACGAAATAGCTTCGCTGGATATCAACCCTGGCCTGAAAATGCTAATGGGTAACTTCCGGTACCCCGATAAATTTCAAATCCCTGTTGAATATCCTCCCGCTTTAAACATTCAAGTTTCGGATTTGTTTTAACTTGGAACCAATCCCAATATCCTTGGCGCCGGGCAAACAACTTCCTGAACCTGTACTGATCGACCTGCTTCGAAGCAAAGAAAAAAGCGGTTTGTCGTATCTATACGATCGCTATTCGGGTGCTTTATATGGTGTGATCATACGCATCATTCAAAAAGAATCTGTAGCTGAAGAGGTGCTCCAGGACGTGTTTATCAAAATCTGGAACAGGATTGATGGCTACGACGAATCGAAGGGAAAATTATTTACCTGGATGGTGAACATTGCCCGCAACCAGGCAATAGACAAAGTGCGTTCAAAAGAAATGACGCGCGAACGGAAAACCGCCGACCTCGAAAACCTCGTAAGTAAAATTGACCGTGGAAATTTTCTGGAGCAAAGCACCGACGGTATTGGTGTAAAAGAACTTCTGAACAGGCTTCCGCAAGAACAGCAGTTTATTGTTGATCATTTGTACCTGAAGGGTTACACGCAATCTGAACTCGCGGAAGAATTTAATATCCCGTTAGGAACAGTAAAAACCAGGGTACGTTTGGCCATGGAACAACTCAGATCAATGCTTGGTGTGTCGTGAATGTGAAAGAATACATATCGTCAGGAATACTTGAAGCCTATGTGACCGGCGCATTGTCGCGCGAAGAGATCGCGGAGGTCGAACGAAATCTGCGCACTTACCCCGAGCTTCGCGAAGAGTTGCGTTTGATTGAAGCAACGCAGGAGGCAATGCTGATGAAAACAGCTGTCGCACCTCCATTCGCCTTGAAAGAAGAA
>DASPJN010000158.1:0-3539 GCA_035628595.1 Chryseosolibacter sp. | reverse complement strand
GTGGCAAAATAACTAACTTTCAAACACCATTTGGTGAAAATAAATTCTATGGATGCTCTGATTGAATTTGGTAAACTATTGATCCCAGCCTCGGTTGTGCTTTATGCAGTTTATCTCCTTGTAAAGTCTTTTACGCAAAAGGAAATTGATCTCAAGAATTTGGAAGTGAGAGGAAGTAATCTTGCTACGATCCTACCGATCCGGTTGCAGGCCTACGAACGCATGACGTTGTTTTTAGAACGTGTCGCGCCTCATAACATGCTGATCCGGTTGAACACAGCGTCTATACCGTCGAGGGAGTTCCACCAATTGTTGCTAGCCGAAATCAGGAACGAGTACAATCACAACGTAGCTCAGCAGGTTTATATCGGAGAAGATGTGTGGAATCTTATCAAGGGCGCTAAAGAAGACCTGATCCTTACGATCAACGAGGCTGCAGCTGAAATGCCACAGGAAGCATCGAGTCTGGATCTATCAAAAAAAATCTTTGAAAAAACAATTAACAAGTCCATCGACCCGATCGGACACGCGATCAGCGAGCTCAAGAAAGAAATCCAGCGAACCTTTTAACCGGGCATGATCGTTTTACAAGCAGGTGTATGAATAAGAACAGGTTCTTCACGCTTGCGTTAAAAAAGGCTGCTATGCTTGCGGGCAAGCGTCCACGAATGATGTTGCTGCTAGCACAGTTAGCTACGAAGCTGCGCACCGTGAACTGGAAGGAGATCAAGTTCTCTGACGCGAAAAACAAGTTCAGCATTCTCGGTCGGCTATTGAAGGCATATGCTCAGGGCCGTTACCAGGAAATTCCATGGAAGAACATCATGCTTATCATCGCAGCAATCATTTATTTTATTAGTCCAATTGACCTTCTGCCCGATTTCTTACCGATTACTGGTTTGACCGATGATCTCGGCGTTTTGTTGTGGGTCTATAACACCGTAAACACAGAGATCGATAAATTCTTAACTTGGGAGAAATCCACGTTAATGCATGAAGACAGCTTTGATAGCAGGTAGTACAGGTCTTGTCGGTAGGAATCTTCTTTCCCTTATTTTAAGTGATGAGCGCTACGCCAGCGTTGTGGCTGTTACCAGGAAAGACCTCGGCATCTCGCATCGAAAACTTGTTCAAGTAAAAACGGATTTGTCAACGTTAGCTGAGAACTCCTCCGCGCTAAAGTGTGACGATGTATTTTGCTGCCTCGGTACAACGATGGCGAAGGCAGGCAGCAAAGAAAAATTTCGTGAGGCTGATTTCGATTATCCTGCGAGGCTTGGATCCTTGACAAAATCGCAGGGCGCTTCAAAGTATTTTCTTGTTTCCGCGCTTGGCGCAGACGCAGCGTCCTCCATTTTTTACAACAAAGTGAAGGGCGAAACGGAAGCTGCCATTCGTGAGATAGGGTTTCCATCGTTACACATCTTCAGACCCTCATTATTGCTTGGTGAAAGAAACGAATCGCGACCTGGAGAAGAGGCGGCGAAAGTATTTTTTCGCTTGTTTGGATTTTTGGTACCGTCAAAATACAAGGGCATTCGTGCATTAACCGTAGCCAAAGCGATGGTTCATTTTGCTCATGATGATCGTGAAGGAGTGTTTGTCCACGAATCAAAAGAAATGCAAAAATTCCAATGATTGCTGTTTTACAACGATGCTTAACTGCATCAGTAACGATCAACAGTGAAACCGTTGCGTCCATTGACCACGGATTGTTGATCCTTGTTGGAATTGAGGACGCTGATGCTTCTGAAGACATCGCATGGCTGGCAGCAAAGGTTGTCAACCTGCGGATTTTTAATGACACGCAGGGTGTGATGAACCTCGGCGTGAAGGATGTCGGTGGTGATGTGATCATCGTCAGTCAGTTCACATTACAAGCAAGTACGAAGAAAGGAAACAGACCATCTTACATCAAGGCATCCAAACCAGAAACGGCAATTCCGTTGTATGAAAAATTTGTCGCTGCAACCGAAGCAGAACTAGGCAGGAAAGTACAGACCGGGAGATTTGGTGCTGATATGAAAGTAAGTCTTGTTAATGATGGTCCAGTGACCATTGTGATCGATACAAAAAACCGGGTATGAGAAAGTATCAGTTCTTGATCTTGATTGTCGTAGTACAACTCACCGCAACAGCTCAGAATAAATACGGACTTAAGACGACCTCGTTGGCGGAATACGTTGCTTCCGTTAAGGGCAACCCTGACAAAGAGTTGGTCGATCTTGAAAAATTTATTCCCGGCCTTGTCCTCGACATCCGGTATGCGACAACGAACAATTTCACTAAAGAAAAGATCTACAATCTCGCGAAAGCCTACGCGCGTCGCCCAGTAGCTGAAGGGTTAAAACGTGCCCATGACGAATTAAAGAACGTAGGCCTGGGGATCAAGATCTTCGATGGCTACCGTCCTTATAAGGCGACCGTGCGGTTTTACGAAGTTTATAGAGACACGACTTACGTTGCATCGCCATATCGCGGTTCGCGACATAATCGTGGCTGTGCCGTAGACATCACACTTATTGATCTTAAGACGGGAGAAGAATTGCCGATGCCTACGGAATACGATTCATTCCGCAAAGAAGCCTGGCCACGAACGCCTGTGCAGGATCCGGTGATCCGTGCCAATCGCGCAAAGCTGATCTCAGTAATGGAGAAGAACGGTTTTCGTGTAAACAGTTCGGAGTGGTGGCACTTTGATTTCAAGGGCTGGAAGAATTACGAAGTACTCGATATTGATTTCGAAGAACTTGAAACCATTAGATAATATGACGATTCGCGATGCGCAAGACCAGGTTGATCAATGGATCAAAAGCACTGGCGTTCGATATTTCAATGAGCTGACCAACATGGCAATGTTAACCGAAGAGGTGGGGGAAGTGGCCAGAATCATTGCACGGCGTTATGGTGAGCAGTCGGAAAAAGAGTCAGACAAGCAGAAAGACCTTGCTGATGAAATGGCTGACGTACTTTGGGTGTTGATGTGTCTTGCGAACCAGACTGGGGTCGATCTTACCGAAGCACTCAAGAAGAACATCGAGAAGAAATCACTTCGCGATGCGACCCGGCACAAAGAGAGTGATAAGTTGCGCCAGTAGAACTATAAAGTAAGTTCGCGATCCATCAGTTTCGGCACCGCTGTATACCGATCCGGAGTCAGGCAAAATTCAATGTCCTTATGGATATTAAGCCTTGCCAGCCTTTTCACGTGGCTGGATTCTTTCAGGTAGTCAACCATATTATCTTTAGCCTGCCTGTAGAGGCGTTGCGCCATCAGCGGCGCATCGCACGATGGCGCCGCGACAGCTTTTAGTTTTTCAACTAATGCTCCGGCGAACAATGTGTCTTCAAGATTTACTTTCCCTTTCCAAGCAGCGCAGACTACGAGCACGTTATGCGGTATCGTCGTAAGATGTTCTGTCAAAGCTGATAAATTCAGGAACGAGCCAATAAGAATTTGTTTCGCTCCTTCGGAACGTGCGATAGCGAGTGTTCCATTCGTTGTGGTGAAGGCAATACGTTTTCCTTTAATGGAATCG
>DASPJN010000157.1:0-5309 GCA_035628595.1 Chryseosolibacter sp. | reverse complement strand
ATCAAGGGCATTACATGGGACAGAGCGGCAAAACGATTAAATAACTTATACCATGAGCTTACAGAACAACAATGAAAATGTGAGAAACCTGATTCTGTATTTTCAGGTCCACCAGCCAAAACGTTTCAAACCGGTAAAGTTCTTTGATATAGGAGCAGACGGAACCCTGTATGATGATTTCGTTAACCAGTCTGTTGTTGAACGCGTGGCATCGTCGTGCTACCTGCCGACAAATGCGCTCTTGTTAAAGCTCATAAAGAAGCATCCGGAAATAAAAGTTTGTTTTTCAATATCAGGTGTTGCACTTGATCAGTTTGCTGAATATACACCGGAAGTAATCGACAGTTTTAAGGCACTTGCGGATACTGGTAACGTGGAATTTCTCGGTGAAACATATTTTCATTCGCTCGCGTCTCTGATGAATGGACACGAATTCGAGATCCAGGTGTTAAAACACGCCGAACTCATCGAAAATCTGTTTGGAAGAAGACCAACATTTTTTCGAAATACAGAGTTGATCTACAACAACGAAATCGGCAAACGGGCTGCGCTGCTGGGATTTGAGGGTGTTATCACCGATGGTGTTCAACAGATTCTGAAGAATAACCGAAATGCACACCAGGTTTATGAGCACCCGGAACATTCAGAGCTGAAAATCTTACTGCGTGATTACATCTTAAGTGATGACATTGCGTTTCGCTTTTTTGAACACGGCGTTCGCCTGACGCCTGAAAAATATATGAAATGGATCAACGACATTTCTCCGGATGATAAAATCGTCACAATCGGTATGGATTACGAGACCTTTGGCGAACATCAAAAGAAGGAATCCGGGATCCACGACTTCCTGAAGAAGTTGTTAAAGAACATTGCAACGAGTGATTGTCACCGCCTGATGACACCTACCGAAGCTGTCCGCAACATTCAGGCTTCAGGAAAATTAAACGCTGAAAAAACCGTGAGTTGGGCCGACCATGAACGCGACCTCTCGGCGTGGCTTGGCAACGACATGCAAAAAGACGCATTTGACTCGCTCGGAAAAATTGAACGGGAGGTAAAAGCGTTAAACGATTCCGAGATCACGCGCCAATGGAGACTGTTGCAGACCAGCGATCACTTCTATTACATGTCAACAAAGCAGGGAAGTGACGGATCGGTTCACAACTATTTTAGTCATTACCCGTCGCCTTATGAAGCATTCATCAATTACATGAATGTGCTAACGGACTTTACGTGCAAAATCGAGAAACACAGGAAACTCGCAAAACAAAAGAAGGCGAAAAAGATCACCAAGGCGCTGCGCGAACTTGCGCATGCTTAAGGAAAAAAAAGGCGTTTCACAAGCGCCTTTTTTTCTTATTGTGAATGGTTACATATCACGAATTCTGAAGATTGACTGTAACAACAGGTCTTCCCTCCTCTTTGATTAGTTTATCAGAAAGGTTTTGCGAGAAAATTCTGAAGATGCCTTCCTTGCTGTTCTTGATCACAGCGAGAAATCCAGCATTAACTTCCTGGGCATAGCTTGTTAGTCCTTCAACGACATCATCGGTGTCAATTATCCGAACTTTGTATTTCTGAAGACCGGCGATAGCCGCCATCTGGTTAAAATACTCATCGAGAATAAGCGTCGGATTTTTCTTCGTATCACGTACGTGCACCAGGTGAATACATGCGTCGAAACATTCTGCAAGCTCTTTCAATGCTGTGAGTCCGTCGGCAGACTTGTTATCGGTAAGCACGTCAACTGCGACAACCATCGTTTTGAGTTGGTCGATCGAAAAACCATCACGGATGGAGAGCACGGGGCACGCGGAAACTTTGATTGTCTGCTCCGTATGATTTCCGGTAAAGACCTCCTTTGCATTTTGTTCACCTGAAGTCCCCATTACGATCAGATCAATATTTTCTGAACGAAGATATTCGTCAATGCCATGCTTGTATTCGCTGTCGACAACGGCGACATTGACAGTGACTCCAGAGGCAATATACTTCTCCACAAGCGCTTCCATTCGTTCTTTAGTAGCTTTGAGAACTTCAATTCCAAAAATATCAGGCTCCTCATCGGTGATCATCACGTCTCCCGTGGCGAGAAATGTAGAGCCTATCGGGTGACGAGTAAAATTTACGAGGTTTACAAGCGCGCCACATTTGCGGGCTATCTCAACCGCCATGTGTAAGCCGGTTTCCGCGGCAGGTGAAAGATCAGTAGGTACAAGTATTCTTTTCATAACAATTATCAGATGAAGCATTATTAAAATCACGCCAGAGGGCATGCTCGTTCGTTAAACTGAAATGATAGCCTTAGGTCTTTAATATTTGTTATTTTTACCCAACAACAATCCAACATAACATTATGAGAAGAAAAGCAACTGCAGTCTGGAAAGGATCAGGCAAGGAAGGATCCGGACATCTGAGCACCACAAGCACCGTTCTGGATAAGACACAATATTCATTCAACAGCCGTTTCGCCCAAGGCAAAGGCACAAATCCGGAAGAACTGATAGCGGCGGCACATGCGGGGTGCTTCTCAATGAAGTTGAGCTTTGTACTAAACGAAGCGGGCTTCACCGCCGATGAAATTACCAGCGATTGCACCATCACACTTGAAAATGGTGCAATTACGGAATCGGCGATAAAACTTTCAGCAAAGGTGCCGGGGATAAGTAAAGAGAAGTTTCAGGCAGCAGCAGAAGACGCAAAACAGAACTGCCCTATTTCGAAGCTATTGAATACCAAGATCACGTTGGACGCGACGCTGGCCTAAAGCTGACAAAAACAAAAAAGCTCCTCTTGCGGGGAGCTTTTCCAATAGAAGTAAGCTATATCTTAGTTATTAACTAATCTTACGTTAACGGCGTTTAAGCCTTTCTTTCCTTCTTTAAGCTCAAAAGTTACTTCATCGTTTTCATAGATGTTGTCAACTAAAAGCCCTGATACGTGAACAAAGAATTCTTTGCCCGTAGCTGTTTCCTTAATAAAACCGAATCCTTTGGTTTCGTTAAAGAATTTTACTGTTCCTTCTTTCATTGGTGATAAAAATGATAATTAATAATGTGTCAAAGGTACACCTATTGTGTCATTAACCAATCAGGTGTTTTGAAAAAAGCTGTTTTTTTAAGCTAAATTTTTTCACCGACGAACAATGCAACAGGAAAATCCTTGAATGCATCGAAAATGAAAAGTTTTTTCTCGGCCGACACAACATCTCCGGTCAAAACATTCGTCCATGTGGCCGGATAACCAGCGGGTAATATGATGTAGTTCGCTTCATTGAACTGATCGGCATAGGGCTGATCTGTCTGTCTGTTGCGTGCCAGACCAAGCGGGACGACGACGACGATTATTTTATTTTCAAATGCTCGCGCATAGGCCATCACAAATGCCTCGCCTCTTGCATCTAGGCTCACATACTCACCTTCGGCAAAAAGCGAGGGGAACTGCCGTCTGAAACTGAGTGCCTTCCATGTTACAAACAGCTTTTCGAAGGCGCTATTGCGGTTCGCTCGCAAAAAATCCATCAGGGTTGGACGCCCTTCCCGTTCCTTCTCGGCTATTTCAGATAGAATTCTAGTTCGCGCTGGATAATCTACCGGACGTCGGTTATCCGGATCAACAAAACTAAGATCCCAGAGCGTACATCCCTGATAAGTATCGGGAATGCCTGGCGCTGTAATCTTGATCAATGTTTGAGACAGCGAGTAGATCTCGGCATAGCGACGGATCATTTGAACAAACGGGATAAAGGTTGCGGCAAAACCATGATCGGGGCTGAAAAGATTTCTGACAAAACCTATACACGCCTGCTCGTAGGCCTCATTTGGCGCCGACCAGTTACTGTTTTCTTTCGCCTCGCGAATCGCTTTTGTGAGGTAAGCCGCAACTCTCTCGAGAAAAGGTTCATCTGCGAGCATTGACTCAGGCATGCCGCCGATCAACGACTGGTAAATGAAGTATTCGTCATTAAGCGACGGTGCTGGCTTTTCATCAACAGTCTTCTTCAGTGACTTATTCAACTCGAGCCAGTTCCTGACATGCGACTCCCACACTTCCGGTATCTGACTGAGCATATTAAGACGGAGTCTCGCATCTTCACCACGTTTAGTGTCGTGCGTAGCAGTCGCATTTAACGAGAAGCGATTAGTTTTCAACCGCATTGCCATCTTCGAATGAAATGACTGCACGCTGATGCCCAATGTTGAAGGTGCATCGCCTACTTCATCATGGGAGATGAGCGGATTATACACGTAAAACGTTGTATCCTCAACACCCTTTGCTGTGAGTGGTCCGGTAAACTGCATCACGCGCTTCAAAAACTTCATGGCGGCCAGTTGCTCCACCTTGCCTGTAAAAACACTCTCGAGATGCCGAAGTTCAGCTTCGAGATGGCGCGCATGCTCATAACAACGACGAAATGTTTCATTGATCACCGATTGTTCCTTCTCACGAAGAGGAAATTTATCAGGATAGATTCTGTATACGGGAACACACAACATAAAAACTCCCAGCGCTTCTTTCAAACGATCGCTATTAAACCGATCTGTCAGACTAAGTTCGTGCGCGAGGTGGAATAAATTGTCCCATTCGCCGCGCATATAATTTTCCAGAATCAGCTTCTTATTCTGATACACCATTTTATTGTATGGCATCAAGTCAGGGATGAGTTGTCGATAAAAATCAACGAGTTTCCTCCCTCCTTCGCGTTCAGTTGCGAGCTGGCTCACATAAGAAAGAAACTCGTATCCGCTTGTTCCCTGCAGTGGCCAGTGCTCCGGCATGTCTTCTTTCGCCTCGAGAATTTTTTCGGCGATGATGTAACAATCGGGCCCTAGCAAATTTCGCAGCCGCGTTACATAGCCTGATGGATCATACAAACCATCGATGTGATCGATACGGACGCCGTTGATCAGATTTTCATCGTACAATTGCTTTATGAACTGATGGTATTCGTCAAATACATGTTGGTCTTCCATTCGCAGGCAGATGAGTTCATTAACAGTAAAAAATCTGCGATAGTTAATTTCAAACTCTGAACGCTTCCAGTAAGTAAGCTGATAATACTGGCGGGATAATATTTGCTTTAATCCCTCGTGATCGTTATTCAATGATTGAAGCGCCTCAACGATCGTGCTTTCGTTCAATTTTTTCCCCCACTGCTTTCTGAACAAGAGCCAATCATTAAGTGAAAGAACTTTTGATTCCGAAACAAACGCGGAAACCTCGGAAGTAATACCCAACGCCCCCGAAATACTTTCAAGCGCTGTTAACGATATCGGATAAGTCGAATCATAATATTGAACAACAAACGC
>DASPJN010000156.1:0-9023 GCA_035628595.1 Chryseosolibacter sp. | reverse complement strand
TGATCATCCTGCCCAAAAGCTTTTTCACGCGCACGTGCATCGGTAATGGTTTTGTCCTCGTACGTAACTTCAGGAATTGGATTAAAGAACGGGACCTGTAAGATTGCAAATCCGCCGGGCTTCAATACGCGTTGTATTTCAGACATAGCGCGAATATCATCATCAACATGCTCTAGCACGTGATTGCACAGAACTACATCGAAAGTGTTTTCATTAAAAGGGATCTCATGGATATCCATCTTCACTTTCGCCAAAGGCGATTCAATGTCAGCAGTAATGTATCCGTTGCCGTGAGCTTTTTCAAACCGTGGAATGAAGCACGCTTCAGGCGCGATGTGAAGTACCTGGAGTGGCTTCTTGAAAAAATCACTTGCTTTTAAATTCAGCCAGATCAGCCGGTGTCGCTCAAGCGACAGGCAGTTGGGACAAAGCGCGTTTGGTCGCGGATTGATTCTCCCGTAAGGCAGGAATTTCCGGAAGCCTTTTCCACAAACGGGGCACTGAACGTTTGACCCACTGTAAGCGAGACTAAGGAATTTCAATCCCAGGCCAGCCACCCGCTGCAGGTACTTTCTCGGAACATAACGGATCAACAGTGAAATCAGCTTTTTCATGACCGGCAAATATAATCGCATGATGCTCAGCAGTGGTAAAAAAAGGCCGTGAAAGATTATTTTCGGTCGATAAAACTTTTTTTGCACAGGGCCCATCTTAATATCAAACGCGCAAATCCTGAATGAAAACGCGGAAATGGTGATTGAAAATAGGTACTATGCATGCTGAAACGCTATTGGATATCGCTATGATGCATTCCGACTCCTTAATCCTGAAGGCTAAGCAAGGGGATCAGAACGCCCAGGGCAGACTTGTTCAGCTTTGGTACAAACGCATCTACAATTTTGGCTACAAGTTTTTTATCGACCATGACCTCGCGATGGAGATCTCCCAGAAGACATTTATTTCCATGTGTAAAAATCTTTCCGGACTACAGGATACAGCGAGATTTAAGTCCTGGCTTTATAAGATCGCGGTAAACTATTGTCGGGAAGAAGCCCGGAAAATGAAAGGCAGCCGCTCACTTTCATTCGATGTAGTTTGGAACAAAGAAGCAGATGATTCTCCAAGATGGGAATCTTCGGGTCAGCGTCACGATAATCCGGAACGTCAGTTTGAACAGACGGAGCTAAGCGACATTCTGCAGGAGGCGCTGTCGACTATTAACGAGGAACAACGCGAAGTTGTGATCATGAAGGAATATGAAGGGTTAAAATTCCGTGAGATCGCTGAGGTACTGAATATCTCGGAAAATACAGTGAAGTCGCGAATGTATTATGGTCTTGACAGCCTGAGAAAAGTTTTAGAAAAGAAGAACATCAACAAAGATTCAATAGGATATGAGTTATAAACCAGATGAAAATGATTGGATGGCTTACCTGTACGGTGAGCTTGACGGCGAGGCGAAGGAGAGGTTTGAGAAATATCTTCTCGAGAATGATGATGCGCGCGCAACGTTGCAGAAATATCATGGACTGCGCAAGGTGATGTCGCATCTGGAGGACGAAGAAGTGATTGCCCCGCCGATTGTTTTCAGTGATACGAAGCCTTCGTTCTTCGGGCAGGTACCGTATCTGAAAACGATCATGAGTATTGCGGCGTCTTTACTCATCATTATCCTGGTGGGAAAAATGACCGGCGCAAACGTGTCGGTAACTGATAATGAATTCCGGATCGGTTTCGGTGAAAAGAAATCGAAGGAAACAACGCCTGCTGAAATAATTCAGGAGCCATTACTGACTGAAGCTGACGTAAGGCAAATGATCAACGAGTCCCTCGAGAACAATAATGAAGCTATTCAGGCAAGCTGGAAAGAGAATGAAAAGAAGCTTACCGGATCAATCAAACAAAACCTCGCGTTGAATTCAAATAAAGTGGATGCGCTGATAAGACAAGCGTCAACAGCATCACAGGAACAAATCAGCCAGTTTGTGTCTGGTATGCAGGCGGAAAACATGAAACAGGTGAAGGATTATTTCGCCTTAACATCCGCTGAGCAAAAAACATACATTGAAAACCTGCTCGTTGATTTCGCGGATTATCTGCAACAGCAACGCAATAATGATTTACAATTGGTACAGATGAAGATGAACAGTCTTGAAAAAGACACTGATATCTTCAAGCAGGAGACCGAACAGATCTTGACGAGCATCATCTCAACAGTTGGTAGTTCATCAAACAATGAAATAAAAAATTAAGCTGCAGCAAGTGTTTATAGAAGGAGTTAAAAGTTTTAAAGGAAGAAGAATTATGAAAACGAGAATAAGAATTTGGGTATACGGATTTATGATCGCTGCGATGGGAGCCTTTCCGGTATTGGCGCAAAAGATCGACGAAGAGCGGATGAAACGCGATGTGGAAGTTGCTGAGGGCGTACTTTCAACTTTGATTAAGCAAGAAATCTCTGAAGACAGAAATGCATTTTTTGGACTTGAAGTAAGAGGTAACTATTTACCTGGCTACGGTGTGACGTTCAAGTTGCCATCGGCGCACGGTATGCCATATTTCGTGCATGTAGCCCCTCCTGAAGCGCCGAATCCGGTAATCTTCGAACGCGATGGAAATGGATTTAGATACAGTATTAGTACGGACGAGTCTGAAGAGGTCGATGAAGATGACGATGGACAGGACAGGTTGAAAGACAGGTCAAGGGAGCGGCGGAAAATGAATCGCGATAGCATCGAAACAGCGTACAATGAGAAATTAATTAAAGCATCGAAGGATTTCATTCTCGACTATGGTGATCTGATCAGCCAACTAGCTCCGAACGAGAAGATCACCGTAACAAATCGGGGTAATAATAGAAACGTATTCTTCAATAGCGGTAAGAGAACACATCTTTCTGTTGAAGGAACGAAATCCGACATCACTGCTTTCCGGCAGGGAAAGATCAGTCGTGATCAGGCAATCAGCAAACTTCGCGTGGTGAACACTGAATCCATTGAAGAAAAGGAACCCGACATGGAATTGCTAAGCAGTATCTTCAATCGCCTTTACCGTGCCGATCTTTCAAATACTTTCTTCACGGAAGACAATATTTATTATGAGCGTTTGAAAGATTATGGCGTGATCTACTACATGCAGGTATACAGCAGCACCCAGGCCGAGGGCAACCGGCTCAACATGCCGACAATAGATCTGCATGACCTTGATCAGCAGACAAGAGATAAAAAGGTTATTGAGCTGTACCCTCAATTTGAGAAGGAGATGAAAGAAAATATTCTTGAATATGGACGTACAGTCAGAAGTCTGAAAGGAGAGGAAGCGCTTGTGTTTAACGTCACCCTGACGAAATGCAAAGGATGCGACATTCCATCGAATGTTGAATTCTCCGTGAAGAATGCAGTGCTACAGGATTACAGCACTGGAAAAATCGATAAGAATGCCGCATTGAGTAAGATCTCGATCAAGCAAGGCCCCAAGCAATAACACACATGGATGCTGGTGTTCGAATTCGCTCGAACATCAGCATTATTACATAAATGGCGAACCTTCCTGTAACCATTCACGTATCTTTGGGTACTGAATAAAACCTACCTCCGCACATCATGAAACGTAATCTTATTGTCGGTATTGGTCTTCTGACGGTTCTTGTGGTCACCTTCTTTGTTGTAAAGGGAAACAGATCAGGTGAAGTAACGGATATCATGACGACTGTTAAACGCGGACCCTTTAAAGTTGAAATAGAAACTACCGGTGAGCTTGAAGCAAAAAACTCGGTCAAAATACTCGGTCCTGGTACCTTAAGGGATTTTCGGATCTGGCAGGTGACAATACAGGATATCATTGATGAAGGAACGGTAGTCAAAAAGGGGGATTGGGTTGCGACGCTCGACCGGTCTGAATTCCAGAACCGATTCAACGAAAAACAAATAGAGCTTGAGAAAGCAAACTCAAAGTTCATTCAAACCCAACTTGATACAACCCTTCAGCTCCGCCAATCGCGCGATGAGCTGATCAACCTTGAGTACGGTGTCGAAGAAAAGGAGATCATTCTCGAACAATCTAAGTTCGAGCCGCCGGCAACGATCAAACAGGCAGAGATCAATCTCGATAAAGCACAACGGTCTTTCGACCAGGCTGTGGAAAATTACAAGATCAAGAAAAACCAGAACATCGAGAAGATGCGCGAGGTGTCGGCTGAGCTTAGAAAAGTCTCAAATGAATTTGCGGCCATGACGAAAGTCCTCGAATCCTTCAACGTTGTTGCGCCCGAAGATGGAATGGTGATCTACGAAAAGGGATGGGATGGAAAGCCGGTAAAAGCAGGTTCTCAGATCCACATGTGGGAACCAAACGTTGCAACCTTACCTGATCTGACGAAAATGGTTTCGAAGACTTACGTCAATGAAGTGGATGTGCGAAAAGTAAAAGCTGGCCAACAGGTTGAAGTCGGGCTCGATGCTTATCCAGATAAGAAGCTTTCCGGCGTCGTTATGCGTGTAGCCAACGTTGGTGAGCAGCGCCCCAATTCAGATGCAAAAGTATTTGAGGTAATGGTTGAAATTCACGGCTCCGATACCACACTCAGACCATCGATGACAACCAGTAACAAGATTGTTGCAAGTATTCAGGAGAACACGTTATTCCTGCCGCTTGAATCTCTTCACAGCAAAGCGGATACGATCACTTTCGTTTATAAAAAAGATGGCATCAATACAATCAAGCAGGAAGTTATCCTCGGCGCTACGAATGCGAATGATGTTGTTGTCGTGAAAGGTTTGGAAGAAGGAGACAAGATTTATCTTTCTGTTCCACCCGGCATGGAAGACCAGGACTTCAATCTCCTTCCCGAGTTGAACGGCAAGCGTCAAAAGAAGGAACCGGAAAACAAACCCGCCGACAAGCCGAACCCGCAGATCATTACACAAGCGTCAAACCCCGCTAAATAATTGTGATGAAAGCCCTGGTTCCACCTCGTGTGCTGGCGAATCTCTACATCGCAGTCGACGCAGTATTTGCTAACAAACTTCGCTCGCTCCTGACAGCACTCGGAATTATTTTTGGTGTGGCGGCCGTTATCGCGATGCTTGCAATCGGCAATGGCGCACAGCAGGAGATCCTCGATCAGATCAAGCTTGTGGGCGTAAATAACATTGTCATTAAGCCGATCATTGAACAAAAGGAAGAGAAGATTGAAGAAGAGGTCGGCAAGAAAGACAAGAAGAAGTTTTCGCCTGGCCTTACAATCCGTGATGTAAAGAGTATCAAGTCGACGATTCCCGGCCTTACCAAAATTAGTCCTGAGATCATTCTTGAAACAAACGTTGTCAGAAAGGGACTGAGACGATCTGCAAAGCTTGTCGGTGTTGAGCCTTCTTACTTTGAGATCTACAATTTCGAACTAAAAGACGGCCAGATCTTCAACGAAGAGCAAATGAAGATCGGTGCTCCCGTATGTATCATCGGTCAATCCATTAAAGCTAAGTTCTTCCCGACAGAAAATCCGGTTGGTAAAAATATTAAGGTTGGGCCACACTGGCTGACAATTGTTGGCGTGCTCAAAGAAAGATTGGTGTCAGAGAACAGCATCAGTAAGTTGGGCATCCGCGATTTCAACATGGACATTTACACGCCGTTGCAAAGCATGTTGATCCGCTACAAAAATCGTGATCACATTACCGCGCAGGAAGTTGCGTTGGAGGCAATGCGAAGCAGGGGCATGGTCAATAATGCCAATAACCAGGATAGTGAATCCGCTACAGCTGAAAAGAAAAATTATCATCAGCTCGATCGTCTCGTCATTCAGGTTGAAGAGACCTCTTCATTACAACCTTCAGCGGAGATCATCTCGCGTATGCTGCAACGTCGTCACTATGACGTCGTTGATTATGAAATAGAAATTCCCGAACTGCTTTTGAAACAACAACAGCGGACCAATGATATTTTTAATTACGTATTGGGCGCGATCGCCGGGATCTCACTTCTTGTCGGTGGTATTGGAATTATGAATATTATGCTCGCATCTGTACTTGAACGTATTAAAGAAATCGGCTTACGGCTTTCTATCGGCGCAAAGAAGAGCGATGTTGTTCAGCAGTTCTTGTTCGAAGCAATCATGATCAGCGTCTCCGGTGGACTCATTGGTGTTGTGCTCGGTGTGTCGATGGCATTTATTGTATCAGAAGTTGCAGGCATACAAACCATTATCAGCTTCAGCTCGATCGTGTTATCATTCGGCGTTGCTGCCACCGTCGGACTTATATTCGGAATCGCACCTGCACGGAAGGCTGCAAGTCAGGACCCCATTACTTCATTACGTTATGAATAAACTCTTTGCTCTCCTGTTTTGTGGAGTATTGATCTTTCATTCAATCAACTTGTCGGCTCAACAAATATTTTCGATCGAAGATATTATTGAACGAACAACCTCAAGTTCTCCGTATGCGAAGCGCGAAGAAACGCGCAAGGAGAACAGGTACTGGCAATACAGGTATTTCCGTACGAACTACAATCCACAACTCCGACTTCAGGGAAGTATTCCAGCATATTATAAAATCGTTCAGCAGGTACCGCAACCCGACGGAACCTTTCGCTACCTAAGCGTGGAGCAAACCGACAACAACCTGAATCTTGGACTCATTCAACCCATCGCGCTTACCGGTGGAACAATCTCAGCAAACACCAGCCTGGCGTACTTTAAAGATTTTCAGGCCCTCAATGAGGTACTTGGCGAGCAATGGAGCGGCACAGTGATGAACGTTGCGTTATCACAACCGATATTTTCGTTCAATTCGTTGCGGTGGGACAGAAGGACTGAACCATTGCGTTACGAAGAATCAAAACGGGATTACGTCGAGCAAATGGAATTTGCCTCGCGTCTGGCCGTTGAAAGTTTTTTTAACGTCTTGCAGCAACAGGTGAATCTGCAGATTGCAACCTTCAACCTGGCTAACAATGACACGATCTACAAGATCGAGCAGGGTCGGTATAACATCGGAACAACCTCGCTGGATAAATTGCTCCAGGTAGAGCTGCAGCTCTTGCGTTCGCGGCAAGACGTTGCGCAGGCAAATCTTGATCTTCAGACGGCTCGTTTACAGCTCCGCACCTTCATCGGCCTGAATGACGACGATGAATTCAGACTCATCATGCCCGAAATAATTCCGTTGTTTGATGTGTCCATCGATGACGCGCTCATGTATGCAAAACAGAACCGTGCAGCTTACATTGCTTTTGAAAGACGCAGGCTGGAAGCTGAACGCGAAGTCGCCGAGGCAAGAGGACAACGATTTCAGACGACTCTTACTGCGGCATACGGGTTAAACAATAATGGGCTTATTATGGACGACGTCTATAAAAATCCGACACAGCAACAGCAGTTCAATCTTGCCATCTCTGTTCCAGTTCTTGACTGGGGGAGAAATAAGTCGCGCATGCAAACCGCAATCGCGAACAAAAAGCTTAACGATTACATCATCGCCCAGGATGAAGTCAACTTTGAGCAAGAGGTTGTTACACAAGTGCGTCAGTTCGAGATGCTGAGATTGCAGATTGAGATCACGAAGAAGTCTGATGAAGTTGCGGCAGAACGTTATAACGTTGCACAGAACCGTTATCTGATCGGCAAGATCGATATCACAAACCTGAACATCGCACTTACAGAAAAAGACGCGGCTAAACAAAGCTATATCCAGGCATTGAAATCTTTCTGGATCGCATATTACGAACTGCGTAGGCTTACGCTTTATGATTTCGCTAACAAGCAGCTACTTTACAAACCAGACAACGGTTAAATACCGGTGTAGTTGTAAGGTGTGATCTTCTTCAACTTCTCTTTCACAGCATCTTTTATTGCAAGCGAATCAATGAATGCTGAAATCGTCTGCTGTGTGATCTTCTCATTCTTTCTCGTAAGCCCCTTTAACGCTTCGTACGGATTCGGGTAGCCTTCTTTCCGTAAAACAGTTTGAATCGCTTCCGCCACGACTGCCCAGTTCTCCTCAAGGTCTGATTCAATCGCAGCCTTGTTCAACTCCAGTTTCTTCAATCCCTTCAAAAGAGACCTGAAAGCAATCATGGTATGCGCCATGGGCACCCCTATGTTTCTTAGCACGGTTGAGTCTGTAAGATCCCGTTGCAAACGCGACACAGGAAGTTTTGAAGACAAGTGTTCAAAGATTGCGTTCGCATAGCCAAGGTTTCCTTCTGCGTTTTCGAAGTCGATCGGGTTTACCTTGTGTGGCATAGCCGACGAGCCGACTTCTCCTTCCTTGATCTTTTGCTTGAAATAGTTCATCGAAATGTATTGCCACACATCGCGACTGAAGTCGATGAGAATCGTGTTGATGCGTTTCAGGTTATCGAACATCGCCGCAAGGTTATCGTAATGTTCAATCTGTGTTGTCGGGTAGCTTCGCTGCAAGCCTAGATGCTGACAGAACTCGTCACCAAACTTATTCCATTCAATCTCCGGATACGCCACATGATGTGCATTGAAGTTACCGGTCGCACCACCAAACTTCGCGGAGAACGGAATGGTTTTCAGCAGGCTTAGTTGTTTTTCAATTCTTGCGGAGAACACCGCGAGTTCTTTGCCAAGACGCGTAGGCGATGCTGGCTGCCCATGCGTGCGCGCAAGCATCGGAATGTCCTTCCATTCCTTCGAGAACAAGTTGAGATCTCTGACAACATCCTCCAGCTTGGGCAGATATTCTTTCTGGATAAAATCTTTTAGCGATAACGGGATCGCGGTATTGTTGATATCCTGCGATGTTAAACCGAAGTGAATGAACTCTTTGAGATAGCCGAGATTCATCGCCTCGAACCGATTCTTGATAAAATATTCGACAGCTTTTACGTCGTGATTGGTCGTTTTTTCAATCTCTTTTACTTCGAGCGCATCTTTTTCGCTGAACAATTTATAGATCTTCCGAACCTCGCTGATCTGGTGTGCGGGGAAATCCGTCAGCTCCGACAACACCGCGGAAAGCGATAAAAGGTATTCAATTTCCACCTGCACCCGGTAA
>DASPJN010000155.1:0-3259 GCA_035628595.1 Chryseosolibacter sp. | reverse complement strand
TAATCCTAAGGAGGTACAACATCATGGCTAAGAGATTCACGGATACAGGTATTTGGGAAAAGGAATGGTTTATGAAGTTGTCCCCTAAACATAAATGCCTTTTCCGTTATCTCACTGAACGGTGCGACCCGGCCGGTGTATGGGAACCGAATTGGCATTTGGCAACAATTTACATCGGCGAAAAAGTAGATGCGTCCGACCTGATGGTAATAAACGATCAGGTTGAAAAACTATCAAACGGAAAAATTTGGCTGATTGGATTTATAGATTTTCAGTACGGAAAACTTTCGGACAAGTCACCGGCTCACATTCCTGTTTTCAAGTCAATAAAAAAGAATAACCTAACTGATAGGGTATTTGATAGGGTATTACATACCCTTATGGAAAAAGAAAAAGAAAAAGAAAAAGAAAAGGAAGAGGATAAGGAAGAAGAGAAGGAAACGGTAAAAGAAAAAGACAGCGCGCCCGAAATTATTTCAGTAGCGCTTGAGCAAAAGCAATTCGTAAAAACATCAACAGCCCCGAAACCAGACCGCGTCGCGATCACCGAGGAAATACTGAACGATGAAATATTTGTCGAGGGGCTGCAAATGGCTCACCGGGGAAAGGATATCAAACAGGCATGGGCGGAATGCTGGATACATCACAACGCGCCTAACGGGCCATCGCCGCCGAGCGACGTAGGTTGGTGGAAACAAAAGTTAAACGGATGGTTAAGCAATAAGAAAACAGAAAATGGAACTTCAAAAGCAGTCGGAAAAAAACAACAACATACCAGCACACTTGCAGCGTCTGTCGCAGAAACCTATCGTGACGTTTTTACAGGAAGCAAGGATGGATGAAGTTGCCAACCTTTTGCCTACGACAATCGAAAATGCAACTAAAGGAACACCGATTGTAACCCTGATGAGTGTTGTTGATCGCAAAAACATCGAGGCGTTTATAGCGATTGAGTTGACAAAGGTTGCCAGTATGGTGAATGTTGACGAGCGTCTAAACCTGCAACCTCACCAAATCCCGCTCATTGCTGAATACCTGGTTGAAACCTACAAGCGTGAAAACCTTGCTGACTTCAAGATTGCATTCACTCGCGGTGCAATGGGTAAGTACGACGATAAACTGCTTCGTGTTGACGCTGCGATTATTTCAAACTGGATGACTAAGTACCTTGAAGAAAAATATGAGGTTCTGGTAAGTCAACTGAACGCTGAAAAAGAAAATCCGTACGCAGTTTCACGTGGCGCAAAAACTGAGATCATGATTAAACTCATGAAAGACGCTTTAGGCGATTATAAATCCCCGGATGAGATCGACCAAAAAAAGGAAGCTGAGTACCGATTAAAGGTTCGCGATGAAATGAAGAAAAGAAAGGAAATACAAAAACACATTAACCGGACAGCCTCGGAGTTCTACAAAGATCGTGACATGGTTAATGTCTGTGAGTTCCGCGATGATGCAACAGGATATTATGTACCCGCGGAAAATCTACAAGACGCTGAAATGATTTACAGTGAAGCTCTATCAAGGATTTAAAAATTAACGCATAAACATTTTTATGAACGAGAAAATTAAAAAATATGAAGGAGTGACAAGCTTGCTGGCGCTTATCATGGCCGGTCTGATTCTCTGTATGCTCATTACAGCGCTATTGCTGATCTGGTTTGATGCCGACGTTTTGGCTAAACTCCTATTTTCCGAAGCGGTGATTCTTGCTGTCGTCTGGCTGTTCGCTTTAGGTGCTAGTTCTGTCCTACAGGAAGCAAAGGAAGAGCATGCGCGTTCCACACGCAAAACATTCAAGGAACGATTGGACGAAAAAATGAGCAAGTTATCATCTACTAAAACAGAGTGAGAGAAATATGATAATCATTCAGAGAGAAGAACTAAAAAAAGATTGGAAGTTTCTGATTGACGTTATTCAGTCGAAGCACGTCATGGAGCCTGTTATCGAAAAAGAGTTGTTTGAAAACCATAAACCCGTAAAAGGCTTGTGTCATCAGCGTGGTTACTTCGTCTTGGTCGGTAGTTATTATTTGCAATACATTATGGATCACGTTATCACAGACGTTGATTACAGATTGATTGGTCGCTCTGTGATGGAGGTTATTTTCTACGACACCTATCAAGAATACGAAGCGGTCAGAATAAAAGCAATGAGTTCAGTCAAAGATCAGACAGGCATTAACCTAAATTAAAAATCATGAAACCAGTAGAATTTCCCGGACACAATGTTGTCTTCGCAAAAGATCAACCAGAATATCAACCGCTCCCAGCATTGAGAATCCCCGGCCCGCAAGGTGAAGTAATCACATGTTGGGAAATGACGAAAGAAGAACTCGCAGAAGTAATGCTAACAGGTCGCATTTATTTTAAGCAGCTAACCTTTAACGGGCCGCTACAACCCATACTACCAATGGCCGCGCTTGGTGATGATACTGAAATTACTCTTTAGCCATGATCGAATATCGTAAAGCAGGGATAAGAACCTTCTACAGGATAGACGGGGATAATGTTACGAGGGTAATCAATAAGTCCTGGAAATCAACTGTTGATGTTGGGGAAATTGAATTAGTCTCATCGGATGTAATGACCGATGCGCAGACATATAAACCCTGCACCGAACAAGACTTCAAAGAACAGTACAACATTGCTCTTGATAGAATTAATAAAATGAAAATAGAATGAGCTACTTCGGATTTAAAAAACGACCCGCTAAAACTTCTGACTATTCAAAGCTACTCGGTAAACTCGATTATGCTTTTTCAGAAGTAGTGAGACTTACCGCAGCCGATGAAAAAGAAGGTATGTGTATCTGCATTACATGTGGAGATAAACAGCATTGGACAGACATGGAGTGTGGCCACTACGTTAAGCGCCGGCACCTTGCAACAAGATACGATCTTCAAAACTGTGGCGCTCAATGTTCCACGTGCAACTGTGTGAATGATGGAAGAGAAGATGAACACGAGAGATACATTGATCGAACTTACGGCGAAGGAACGGCAGCGAAACTAAAACGCAAAGCGCAGAGCGAACCGAAATTTACAGAGCGTGAACTACTCGGAATGCTCGATGAGTTACGGAAGGAAATCAAAGCACTTAGAGAAGAAAAGTTTTCATGACAG
Source organism: Chryseosolibacter sp. (assembly GCA_035628595.1). GTDB lineage: Bacteria > Bacteroidota > Bacteroidia > Cytophagales > Cyclobacteriaceae > Chryseosolibacter. The sequence goes on along the minus strand of DASPJN010000155.1, from coordinate 134 downwards.
CCCTTCAACTACAACAGGACGGCAATCTTTACTTGTTACCTGAATATCCGGAAGAGCCGGTCAATCAAAGAGATGTTACCGCAGAATATGCGGAGGTAATGGTAGAATACGAACAAGCTATCGAACGCTCCAAG
>DASPJN010000154.1:0-14098 GCA_035628595.1 Chryseosolibacter sp. | reverse complement strand
ATGGCAAAGACAGTTGGATTGCCATTGGCGATTGCCGCCAAGCTTGTGATGCAGGAAAAAATCAAAGCGCGGGGTGTGCTTGTGCCGATATCAAAAGAAATTTACGAACCGATATTATCAGAGCTTGCGCAATTCGGAATTGAGCTGCACGAGTGGGAGGTAGGGTGATTGATATCTGCCGGTCTGAGATGCAGAGGGCGTTGCCCACAGCATTTTAATGGCGCCCTTTCAGTGCTTGGAAACACGGCATCCTCGAGATAGATGTTTGTGATTACGAGAATTGTAACCCGGATTATACATTCCGGTCGCAATCGTGACGGAATATTACGATTGATTATGCCCTAAGGGCGATAATCTCTAACGCAGGGCATCGTCCTGGGTTACTGCGTGGATAAGTCGAGCCCTGAAAGGCGTCATCCAAAAATTACACCCGCTGGCATAGAAAAGGAAACAAAAAAAGAGGGTCAAAATTGTTATCTTTAAATCAGTGAAAAAATTCTTTTTTTATGGATTTGGCAGTAAAGAAAATAGAGCTTATAGAGTGGTTGGCAAGATTACAAGACGAGTCGCTGATCCAAAAAGTTGAAATTCTGAGAAAGGGTTCCATTAAAGATATTTATGAACAAAGGATGCCCACGACAATAGAAGGGCTTCAGGGAAAATTAAATCGTTCAGAACGGGACATTAAAAACGGCAAGGTTCACTCCCAGGAAGAAGTAGAGTCTTTCTTTAAAACTAAGCTTGGTAAGTGAGGAAGGTTCATGTGATCTGGTCAACAGAAGCATTGGTTGACTTAGAAACGATTTATGATTTTTTAGCGGAGGACTCTCCATTGGCTGCGCAAAATGTAACAGAAAAAATTCTATCGAGGGCCAGGCAAATAGAAATCCTTCCTGAATCAGGAGCAATACAACCGGAATTAACAAACGCAGGCAAAGAATACTGATATTTAGTAGAAGGGCACTATAAAATCATTTATCGAATTGAAGATTGGCAAGCCTACATTGCGACAGTTTTCGATACGCGTTATAACCCGGATAAATTGAAAGTATAAGAAGCTGGGATACCAGCCTATTCCGAAATTGTCTTAACTAAGCGTTTAGCACTGATAGATGAAAGGAGTTGGCAATGACGCAACTTCTAAAAAAGAACCTCCGATCATTACAACCGGAGGTTCTAACTTTCACCTCGTCTCATACAAACTCATTTTGGTTACAACTGAAGCGATGAACTGATCTGCGCTGCCTGCTGGCTGAAAGATCCGAATGCGCCCTTGATGTAATCTCTTACGGCACGGGCCCTCATTACGATTCCATTCTTGCCAAAGACTACCTGATCACGTTCCAGGCATGCAAGCTTCCAGATCGCATGCTTTTCCGCTAGGTTCTGACAATGCGCGCGTAAGGAAATGACCTTCTTCCTTAGTGTGGTCGCTGCCAGTTCCGGTTCAACCGGGCTGTACGCAGGGGTTGTTGCAATCAGGTCAACAAGTTTGGTAAACGTGTCAAGTTGCTGGTCGTAACTCATTCGTCCCGATGCCCGCGTGTTGTTTGCCACAGAATTGTCTTCTTCCACATTTTTCTTCCGTGGAGAATAGAATCGGTTCCTGATGAGCTTTGCTGCTTCCAGGTGTGCACTCTCCTGAGTGCTCGTCGATAAGATGCGCACAATCCTTACACTAAGTTTAGTCACGTCAGCGAACGCTTTTTGTCGTTCCTGTACTGCCAGACTGTGATCGGTCTGCGCCTGCGATGCTACCCTTACTAATTGCTGTGCACGATCATGTAGCTTGCTCAGGGCGGCTGGCGAAAGCGAAGCTACATTAGGTTGATACTGTGCACCGATCTGTTTGCAGGTAGCTAAGACCTTGTCGAAGCTGCCTACGGTTTTGGCGATTGTTGCCATACATATACCCACGTTTTGTTTAGTTTTTTGTGTGGGCCTCCGATTATTTTAAAGCAATGTGCGTGCCATGTTTATCTTTTGTGAAACTATATTTAAAAAAAAGTTTTATTGTAACGGAGTGCTTATGTGCTCACATGGCTTTCCGGCTGAAATGGAAGAATCACGGGTGTCCATGTGGCGGTGTTCAATGTTCCGGAAGCACCCTTCGGTGTTCATGGGGCGGTGTTCGATGTTCAGGAAGCACCATTCGATGTTCATGAGGCGGTGTTCGATGTTTCGGAAGCACCCTCCGATGTTCATGAGGCGGTGTTCGATGTTTCAGGAAGCACCATTCGATGTTCATGAGGCAGTGTTCGATGTTTCGGAAGCACCCTCCGATGTTCATGAGACATTGTTCGATGTTTCGGAAGCACCCTTCAATGTTCATGAGGCAGGGTTCAATGTCTCGGGAGTACCCTCCGATGTTCAGGAGACAATGTTCGACTTCTATATAAAGACCACATGCAGTAGACACTCAGAAAGAGTTTCCTGAAGTGCGTATGTCGGATTCGGTATGCCCGAGCCCTGAAGAGGCGAGAATATCGCAGCGTGGGCAACGCCCATCGTGTATGATTGAGTAAACGCGCGAGTGTAGATCCTGCCTGCGCCAGACGGGCTTCGGCAGCGCACACGGCCAATCGCCTCTGGCGCTGAGAGAAAGTTATTTCACAAAACGATGAACCGCGGATTCACAAGTTTAATTTTTACAAACACGTACACCTTTCAGTTATTGCTATACCTTTGCCGATAACAGCGCAACGCTGTATCTCCACTATTATATATATAACAACCACCCCATGACCCGTAAAATCACGCCGGTACTTTTCCTTTTGTTACTTATTTCAGCGCAGGCTGAGTCTGCTCCAGTCGATGAAGCAAGATTTGTTTCAATTGGAGGGATCGAACAATGGATCACCATCGACGGCAACGATAGTAGCAAACCAGTCATCTTGTTTTTGCACGGAGGCCCCGGCAGCACCATAACGCAGTATAAAAACGCGATGTACACTGACTGGGAAAAGGATTTCGTTTTAGTGAATTGGGATCAGCGCGGGGCAGGCCGAACGTTTGGCCGCAACGCTCCTGCAGAAGTTAATGAAGATTATTGGATCGAGAACCCCTTGACTGTCGACCAGATGGTTGCGGATGGTATTGAGCTATCAAAATACCTTCTGCAGTATCTTGGAAAACAAAAGATCATCCTTGTCGGAACTTCATGGGGATCAGTTCTGGGTGTTAAAATGGCCTTGGCCAGCCCCGAACTATTCTATGCGTATGTCGGCCACTCGCAAGTGGTTAATCCAACAGCAAATCTTAAGAACGCCTACGATCACGTACTTGGGCTGGCGCAAACCGCCAATGATAGTGCATCCCTGGAAAAGTTGAAATCGATCGGCACGCCTCCTTATGATAATGCTCGCAATGCCGGAATGTTATTTCGTATAATAAAGAAGTATGAAGCAGCCAATTCCGATCCGTCACCCGACGGATGGTGGCAATTAAAGGACGAATACAATAATGAGGCAGATGCAATGCATCACGAAAATGGTGACGACTACTCCTTTATTAATTATGTCGGTCATAAAGCCATGGGCATTAAATCAATGGCCGAAGGAGTCGACTTTATGAAGGACGGGCTAAGTTTTCAAGTTCCTGTCTATTTTGTTCAGGGTCAAAATGATATTTTAACCGCGATGCCTGTCAGCAAGGCATATTTTGACATGATATCAGCACCTCAGAAGAAATTTATAGAAGTGTCTGGTGCAGCGCATGGCCACAACCAGGCTGTTATTGATGCCCAGTATAAAATTGTCTTCGACATTCAAACGCAATAAATACGTTGACTTCGCTTTCGAAATTCCCCAGCCTTGAAGGGGGTGAATCTACCAGCGGTGGGCAACGCCCATCGCTATCAAGCAGCAACACCAGCATAGAGATCCGCTGGAGCGCACACGCCGGGGCGCCTCCATCGCTATCAGACTATTCCCCGCTTTGCTGCTCGTACTCTTTGTCGATTAACAGATCTCCGCTGGTCGCAGCCTTCACAGCCAGGTAATCGCAGCGCTCATTTTCCGGATGTCCGGCGTGCCCGCGGATCCAATTGAATTTCGGTTTGAACCGATGATGAAGCGGGATGTATAATTTCCACAGGTCGGCATTGGCTTTTTTTGCGAAGTTCTTTTTCTCCCATCCCCAAAGCCAGCCTTTTTCTATGGCATTGACAACGTACTGTGAATCTGAATACACTGACACCGGAATCCCCTGCTTTTTGATAGCTTCTAACCCTTTGATCACAGCAAGAAGCTCCATTCTATTATTAGTGGTGAGCCGGAATCCCTCCGAAAGCTCCTTTTCATAATCGTTGTACTTCAAAACAACGCCATACCCACCCGGCCCAGGATTGCCCTGGGCAGCTCCATCTGTATATATCCTGATCATCCTGGAAATACGTTCGACTTAAAGATCTTCACAGCGATTGCCAGCAGAATGACTCCGAATACACGTCTCAATACAGCAAAGCCCGACTCGCCGATAACGCGCTCCAGCCAGTTGATGGATTTCAGGACAGTGTAAATGATGATGATATTCAGAACAATTCCGATCAGAATGTTCCACTCATCAAATACAGCCCGCAGAGAAAGAATGGTTGTTAACGTTCCTGCACCGGCGATCAGCGGAAACGCAAGTGGTACAATAGAGCCCGAACCCTTGGCATTCGGATCATCTTTAATAAGGGTGATCCCGAGAATCATTTCCATCGCAACAATAAAGATCACGATGGCGCCAGCTACGGCAAACGACGCAACATCCAGTCCGAATAGCTGAAGGATGGATTGCCCGAGGTAAAGAAACGCGATCATAAGGCCCGCCGAAATCAGCGTCGCCTTCTCTGAATGAATTCTACCTTCTCTTTTGCGGATCAGGATGATAAACGGGATAGACCCGAGAATATCGATTACCGAGAAGAGAATAAGTGTTACCGAGAATATTTCTTTAAGACTAACCATAGCGAAAGTATAGGGCAAAACTACTGTAATTAATCACTGCTCATTAATAATCAGATAAGAATTCCTGGAGCGTTTTAATCTCCTTCTTTTTATGCTGCGGGAAGTTCGCGATCCTGAATGTGGATGATTTAAGATTCCCATAGCCCTCTCCCAAAAGGAGGTCGCGCTTCTTTGCTTTACTTTTGATTTTTTCAACGAGCTCATCATCGGCCGTCACAGGAATAACCGTGTAAGAGTGTGCCTGCTCGTTTGCAACCACATGCCGGATCCGTTGGCGTTCCCCAAGGAAGGTTCTCCATTGTTCATATCGCTTAACCGTTTTCTTATGTGTATCGCTGATATGCGGCGCGTCGTCCATCACGCGCATCAGCAGATAAATTCCCAATACATTCGGGGTGAACGGCGTTTGCCATTTCTCCATCATCGATAACATGAACGGCATGCTGTTGTAATGTTTGCGCTCGTCGATCTTCACCGCCTGGGCAACCGCAGCCGGAGAGCAGATCATTAATCCGAGGCCTGCTGGAAGTCCGAAACATTTCTGCACGCTCGCAAACCAGATATCACCTTGAACGAAATCGAGTGTAATGCCACCCATGCTTGAGGTTGCATCAATTGCAATCAGGTGGTCTGGATTATTTTGTTTGATCTGGCCAATAACTTCATTCGATACCTGCGTTCCGTTTGAGGTTTCGTTTTGTGTGACGCAGATGATACCTCCTTCGGATCCGAACTTTAACCGATTAACATTCATCAGCTCTTCCGGTCCGAATGGAAAAGCGCGCGCGCCGCCTTGCATTCGTTTCGTGTACTCGTACCATTTCTCACCAAACGCGCCATTGAACACATGATAGCTTTTTCTCGTCACCAGCGACTGCCCAATGATTTCCCAACATTCGGTTGCTGAACTCGTAAAAAGCACTGTGAAATCTTCCGGGATGTCGAGCTTTTGCTTCAGTAGTCGAATTGTTTTTTGTGAGATGTCAGTGAAGCTTTCGCTGCGATGATTGATGCTGAGTACACCTTTTTTATATGCATCTTTTACATAGTCTGGTATCGACTCATGTACTTTCGACGGGCCGGGATAAAATGAGATCATTGTTTTGGAAATGCCTTTTCAGTTTTGAATTTCTTGTACTCGTCGATGGCTGAACCAATGTTCTCCAGTTTGACCTTTCTTGCAAGAATCCGTTTTCGCAGATCAGGATGGTCGGGGACTATATTGGCGAATTCTTTTAAATTCCCTTTGTTGAGTACCGTGAGCTTGTTGCCGGATTGAATGATATACCGGAGCTGTTCATCTGTTACCAGGTGGGCGCTTGATGCGTGTCCGCTTTTTTTCTGGACCGACAACTCGTGCAGGTATACGGTTCCATTTTGTGTGCGCAAGGTGATCCTGGCGAAATCCATCGCGAGTACTTTACGATTCGCCAGCGGTATCTTTTCGATGACAGCGAAGCTATCGGCAGCGATGACGAAAGCTTTTACATAGTCCGGGCCGTACGATTCTTTTTTGCCGTTTTTTGATTCACGGAAAACGAGTGCTCCCGGATTTTTTCCATCGCCTGGCTGAAGGATTAACTCACCGTCGTACCGTTCACCGAACTTGTCAATAAAGTAACCCGTTTGAAATTTATCGCTGGCTTGTCCTGCAACCGTCAGGTGTAGCGTTAACAGTAAGAGTATTGTGAGATTGACTTTCATTTTCTGTTTTTGATGTATTCAAGTGCCAATGCATATCCTTCGAATCCAAAGCCGGTGATCAGGCCAACACATTTTGAAGTGATCAGGCTTTTATGTCTGAACTCTTCCCGTGCGTACACGTTAGAGATATGGACTTCGATCACAGGGGTTTTTATAGCGGCGATGGCATCATGCAAAGCAACGGATGTATGGGTATAGGCGCCGGCATTGAGAATAATGCCATCGAAAGTAAAACCCGTTTCATGCAGTTTGTTAACAAGCTCTCCCTCAACGTTTGATTGGAAGTAAGCCATGTTAATCATCGGAAAACGTTCGGTTAACCGCGGGATCAACTCGTCGAAAGATTCGCTCCCGTAAATTGATGGTTCCCGTTTTCCGAGAAGGTTAAGGTTAGGGCCGTTGATAATCTGGACTTTCATGCTACAGCTTTGTCAGCAGAAAGATAATCAATCGGAGATGAATTGAATGACCGGCTAACTTTCTAAATTTCGGATTCAACCCGCCTTCTATTGAATTGGAAGATCTACATCAAACAGTTTGCTGAATACCTGCGACTGGAGCGGTCGTTGTCGGCGAACTCCATCGAGGCGTATGCACGCGACGTCGAAAAGCTCGATCAGTTCCTTCAGTTGCGCAAGATTGCTGTTACGCCGATGAAAGTTACGTCGAAGCAACTGCAATCGTTTCTTGAGTATGTCACCGAACTTGGATTAAGTGCACATTCGCAGGCGCGGATACTTTCGGGAATCAAAGCGTTCTATAAATATCTGATGTATGAAGAGATGATTGATGTCGATCCGTCTTACCTGATTGATGGGCCGAAGCTTGGGCGAAAGTTGCCAGATACGCTTAGTTACACGGAGATCGAACAGATGCTGAATGCGATAGACTTATCGACTCCCGAAGGCGCGCGCAACCGGGCAATGCTTGAAGTACTCTACAGTTCAGGTTTGCGGGTTTCAGAACTCGTCGATTTGCGGCTGAACAACATTCATTCAAAGGAGGGTTTTATTTCCGTGATCGGGAAAGGTGACAAGCAACGCCTTGTTCCGATTGGTCGGGATGCCTTGCGTTACACCTCTATATATGTTGACAGCGTTCGGGGCCGGGCGCCACACAAGCCCGCGCAAAAGGGCTTCGAGTCACACGTATTTCTGAATCGCAATGGCCGCAAACTCACACGGGTAATGATCTTTACGATCATCCGGAACCTGGTCGCAACTGTCGGCATCAAAAAGACGGTCAGTCCCCATACATTCCGCCATTCTTTTGCAACGCACCTGATTGAAGGCGGCGCCGATCTTCGCGCCGTACAGGAAATGCTTGGCCATGAATCCATTACCACTACTGAAATTTACACGCATCTTGACCGCGATTATCTTCGGCAGGTTATTCTCGAATTTCATCCGCGCAGCTAGCGACAAATTTTCGCGCCTCTCATATTCTTCCATCATCGCCTTTTATATTTGCGGCCATGTATAAGTCGCTGATTCGCCCCCTTTTGTTTTTTGTCGATGCCGAGAAGGTTCACCATCTTGTTTTTAAGGCATTGAAGGGCGCAGGAGCGATCCCCGGAATGCGTGGGTTTTTGAAATCCGGCTTTGATCTTGAATCAAAGCAGCTTGAAAAGAAATTGTTCGGCATCCGGTTTAAAAACCCGGTTGGCCTCGCGGCGGGCTTCGACAAAGACGCAAAACTCATTGACGAGCTGGCTTCACTTGGATTTGGTTTTATTGAAATCGGAACACTTACACCGAAAGGTCAGCCGGGCAACGACAAGCCAAGGTTGTTCAGACTTCCGAAAGATGGCGCGCTGATCAACCGCATGGGATTTAATAATGAAGGTGTTGATGCTGCTGTTGCGCGTTTAAAGAAACGTTCTTCGTCCGTGATTGTAGGCGGAAACATCGGAAAGAATAAAGCGACACCCAATGAAAATGCCTTTGATGATTATGGATCCTGTGTCGAAGCGCTTCATCCTTACGTAGATTATTTTGTCGTCAATGTAAGTTCACCAAACACGCCAGGCCTTCGTGAGCTTCAGGAAAAGGAGCCACTTCAAAAACTCCTCGCGCATGTGAAGACGCTCAGTCAACAGAAGCCCAATCCAAAGCCCGTGTTGCTGAAGATTGCGCCCGATCTTTCACTCGGACAACTCGATGATATTGTTGAAATACTTCAGTCGACCGGTATTGACGGGGTGATTGCAACCAACACGACTATTTCCCGCGAAGGGTTGTCAACGTCGGAAGGGCTCGTTAATAAAATTGGCAATGGTGGATTGAGTGGCAAGCCCCTTACAGACAAATCAACACAGGTGATTAAATATCTGCGCGCAAAGCTGGGCGCTCATTTTCCGATCATTGGCGTAGGAGGAATTATGACTGTTAAAGATGCAATTGATAAACTGGATGCTGGCGCTGATCTCATTCAGCTTTACACTGGATTTATTTACGAAGGCCCGGGCTTTGTTAAAGAGATCAACAAAGCATTGCTGAAAAGACTTAAGAAGTAAATAACAAGCCATTCTTTCGAACAGCCTGCTGTATAAACTGAGAGGGGAAAATTCTATTACTTTGAAAAGAAGTAGTTGATACCCCAAGATATGTAGACAGGTAAAGGATTCATACGAGCTATGTGGGTTATTTAAATGTTAGGTTGTTCTTACTAAAGCCGCTGAAACGCAAAAAGGCTGTCAATTATTTGACAGCCTTTCTTATGTGGAGGATTCCCGATGTCTACTCCATCTTTCCGGCGAGGTCTAGCAGGAACGCGTACTCCTGCGCAATCTCTCTGTAAACTTTGAATCGTCCGGATGCGCCGCCGTGGCCCGTCTCCATGTTCGTTCTCATTAATAATGAGTTGTTGTCCGTTTTCATCTCGCGCAGTTTGGCAACCCACTTCGCCGGCTCCCAGTATTGCACCTGTGAATCATGAAGCCCTGTTGTTACAAGCATGTTCGGATAATTCTGCGCTTTCACCTGGTCGTATGGCGAGTATGAAAGCATATACATATAAGACTCCAGATCCTTTGGATTACCCCATTCGTCAAACTCACCGGTCGTTAATGGAATTGATTCGTCAAGCATCGTTGTGACAACATCGACGAAAGGTACTTTTGCAACTACCCCTTTAAATAGTTCGGGCCGCATATTCACTACCGCGCCCATTAGTAAACCTCCCGCGCTTCCACCCATTGCAAAGAGGTTTTCCGGAGAAGTGTATTGCTCGTCAATGAGAAATTCAGCGCAGTCTGTGAAATCGGTAAACGTATTTTTCTTTTTAAACATCTTCCCATCTTCATACCACTGTCGACCCATCTCTTGTCCGCCGCGCACGTGCGCGATTGCCCAGATGAAACCGCGATCTATTAAGCTGAGTCTTGTCGAAGAAAACGTTGGATCAGTACTCGATCCGTAACTACCGTATGCGTAAAGCAGCGTCGGGTTCTTTCCATCTTTCTTAAGACCCTTCTTATAGACGATCGACATTGGAATATTGGTTCCGTCGGTAGCAGTAGCCCAAAGACGTTCAGTCTTATATTCTTCTGGATTGTATCCTCCCACAACTTCTGTTTGCTTCAACAGTTCCTTCTCGCGTGTGCGCATATTGTAGTCATACGTCGAGTTTGGCGTAGTCAACGACGTATAGCCATAGCGTAACATTTCGGTGTCGAAATCAATGTTTGTCGATTTATACACGGTGTAGGCTTCTTCGCCGAAATTCAGATAATGTTTCTTTTTTGAGCGCTGATCGATAATGCACATGAGGTTATTCGCTTTCGCTCTTTCCGTCAGCACGAGGTAATCTTTGAAGATCTCCATGCCGCTCAACAACGTGTCCTTGCGATGCGCAATTTTCTCTTTCCAGTTAGGCTGAGCCGTTTTCGTTTCCGGCGTTTCCATCAGCCTGAAATTCTGCGCGTCCAAATTGGTCTTTACGTAAAACTTATCCTGATAATGATCGATTGAATATTCCAGTCCGCGTTGGCGTGGAGAAAATTCTGTAAACTTTCCTTCTGGTGTATTTGCATCCAGGATCTGAAAATAATCCGTAAGTGTGCTGCCAGATTGTATTACGAGATACTTGTCGGATTTGGTTTTGTCGATGCCAACGTAAAACGTTTCGTCATCTTCCTTGAATACAACGGGATCAGTCGCCGGGTTGCTTTTTAATTTATGACGAAGTATCCGGTCAGACCGCAGCGTTACCGGATCTTTCATGGCGTAGAAAAAATTTTTGTTATCGTTCGCCCATACAACGTAACCCTGCGTGTTCGGAACCGGTTGATCGATAAGCTTTCCTGTCCGCAGATCCTTGATAAAAATTGTGTACTGGCGACGGCTGACGGTGTCCATGCCGTATGCGAGCAGGTTGTTGTCTTCACTTACCTGCAAGCCCTGCACCTGGCAATACGATTTTCCTTCTGCAAGTTCATTGACGTTTAATGTAATTTCTTCCGGTGCGTCAAGCGAACCTTTCTTCCGGCAATAGATCGGATATTCTTTACCTTCCTCGTAGCGTTGGTAGTACCAGTATCCATTGTCTTTGTATGGAACTGATTCATCTTTTTGCTTGATCCGGCCTACCATTTCATTGTAAAGTTTTTCCTGGAAAGCTTCGGTGTGTTTCATTTTCGCTTTCAGGTAGTCGTTTTCGGCATTCAGATAGGTTAAAACCTTTTTTGTCTGCTCATCTTTTTCTTCTGCGTTCTTTTGTTCGTCAGACAATTTCATCCAATAGTAATTGTCTATTCTTTTATTGCCATTGCTGGCAAGTTCAAAAGGTACTTTCTCCGCGGTAGGCGCAGGAATCGTATCCTTTGGTTCCTCCTTTCTAACCGTCGAGCAACTGACCGACGCAATTGTTAAAGAAAGGACAATGAGTGATTTAAATTTCATAGGTTGATTGATAAGTCGCGAAAAGTAGCGGTCGCATTGTGAAATTCCAACAAGTCATTACATGAGTGGAGAATGATTTAATTCGTCAACGTATATCCCATGAAATCTGCTAGCTTTGTGGTGTTTTTATCTAGTTTTGCAGATTCAAGGATGGCACAAAACACGTATAAGTCAAACACCTTTAAGAAATCTGAGAAGGAGAAGAAGGGGAAGTCGGCGAAGAAAAAACTGACCTTTGATTTTCTGAAAGATCCGCGTTTGAAGCTGGCACTCGGGCTAACGCTTATGATCGCCGGGATGTATTTGTTTCTGGCGTTGTTTTCATATTTGTTTACCGGAAAAGCTGACCAAAGCGTCATTGTTGCTTTGCAGGATTCTACGCTGCTTGAATCCGGTAAAGAAGCCGAAAATTGGCTCGGATTGTACGGAGCAGTTGTCTCTCATTATTTTATTTTCCGGTGGTTTGGCATTTCGGCGTTCTTTATTCCACCATTACTTTTCCTCATTGGATTTAATACCGTCTTCAACCGACAGTTAGTCAGGATCTTTTCGTTTACGGTCTTCGCTATTTTTTCCGGCGTATGGCTTTGCCTGCTTTTAGGATACATGACGTTGAAAAATGATGGTGCCAGTGAATGGAGCTTCCTCGGTGGCGGATTGGGCTTGCAGCTTGCGGTATTAAGCGACGGTATGTTGGGATGGGGCACATTCCTGTTGCTGATCCTCGCCCTTTTTATATTTATCGTTTACTTCTTCAACGTTACTTCCATCCCTGCGTTTCAAGTCGCTGATCCTAAACCAATGGGTTCCGATGCTATCGTAATGGAAGGCGAAAATATTGAAACTGCCTTTACGCCCGCGTATACGGATGAGAAGGATAACTGGCCGGAGCTTGTCAAAGAAGAGGATGAAATTCCGGAGCCAGTCTTAGTTGTAAAAGATCCGGAGCCGCCTGTCGTGGGCGATGAAGTGAAACTGGATTTAGTAAAACCGGCAGAGGCACCTAAAAAAGAATCTAAGGAGCCAACTTTTACGATCGAAGAACGTGTCGAAACCGATGAGGTCGCTGAACAGCTGGTTAATGAGCAGGGAGAATACGATCCTACCCTCGATTTAAGCAATTATAAATTCCCAACACTTGAGCTGCTGAATGAATACGATACCGGAAAGGCCGGTGTTACGCAGGATGAGCTTAATCAGAATAAAGATAAGATCGTTGCCACGCTCGTAAACTTTAAAATCGGAATACAAAGTATCAAAGCGACGATCGGTCCAACGGTGACACTATACGAGATTGTTCCAGATGCCGGCATCAAGATCTCCAGGATCAAAAACCTTGAAGATGATATTGCGCTGAGCCTTTCTGCGCTTGGCATCCGTATTATCGCACCGATTCCCGGAAAGGGAACCATCGGTATTGAAGTTCCGAATAAAAATCGGGAAATGGTGAGCATCCGCTCGATGCTCGGCGCTCCTGGCTTTGCGAAATCCGATAAGGAACTCCCGATCGCATTGGGTAAAACCATTTCAAACGAAGCGCTCGTCATCGACCTGGCAAAGATGCCGCACTTGCTCGTAGCAGGCGCAACCGGACAAGGGAAATCTGTTGGTTTAAATGTGATCTTGACATCACTCCTCTACAAACGCCATCCATCACAACTGAAATTTGTTTTGGTGGATCCGAAGAAAGTTGAGATGTCAATTTATTCGAAGATTGAAAGACATTTTCTGGCGAAGCTGCCAAATAGCGAAGAGGCAATTATCACCGATACAAGAAAGGTTGTTCATACATTGAATTCGCTTTGTATCGAGATGGAGAATCGTTACGAGATCCTTAAAGATGCCGGAACCCGCAATCTGAAAGAATACAATACGAAGTTTATCTCGCGTAAACTGAATCCAAAAGAGGGTCACCGGTTTTTGCCTTATATCGTACTCGTTATCGATGAACTTGCCGACCTGATGATGACGGCAGGTAAGGAAGTTGAGACGCCGATTGCGCGGCTTGCACAACTCGCACGTGCCATTGGTATTCACCTTGTGGTTGCGACGCAACGTCCTTCAGTGAACGTTATTACCGGTGTAATCAAGGCGAACTTCCCGGCGCGATTATCATTCCGCGTTACCTCCAAAGTAGATTCCCGCACAATTCTTGATACTGGTGGCGCTGATCAGCTCGTCGGGCAGGGTGATATGCTTTTGTCGTCCGGATCTGATATTATTCGGATCCAGTGTCCGTTTGTTGATACACCGGAAATCGAAAAGGTTGTCGAATACATTGGCGCCCAGCGCGGATATGACACGGCTTACATGTTGCCTGAATTTAAAGGCGAGGACGAAGGTGGCGTATCGAGCGTAGATTTATCCGAAGGAGACGCTTTGTTTGAAGACGCAGCGAAATTGATCGTAATGCACCAGCAAGGAAGTACATCCCTCATCCAGCGAAAGCTAAAATTGGGTTATAACCGCGCTGGAAGGCTTATTGACCAGCTGGAAGCGGCCGGTATTGTCGGTCCCTTTGAAGGAAGTAAGGCCCGTGAA
>DASPJN010000153.1:0-3400 GCA_035628595.1 Chryseosolibacter sp. | reverse complement strand
TTTCGATGTATTCCCACCGGCATCAAACTGTTTGCTTAGATTTTCTTTCACACCCACAGAAACTGATGTAGCTGTTGAGTCGAGGTGTAGTGAAATCGAATCCTGGCTCTCCCCCGTTATCGCACGACGCGGCTCCGCCTGTGACAAGGTTGCAAACAACACGCGGATCATGTTATTGTCAGCCCGGTATTTATCATTCACCATCCAGAAAGAGCCATTGAACGACAGCACGATGGTATCTTTGTGAGATTGCAGAACAATCCTGTCAACTTCATCAAGATTACTAAACCGAAAAATGTTTTTATCGATCGCCTTGTCATTTGCGTCACCGTCAAAAAACATTACGCAGATCGTTGCCAGTGTGAACACGACCAGCGTTATAGCCAGGATCTTATTTCGTTTCTCTTGACTCACGCGCGTGTATATTTTCTTTTCCTGATAACAGCTCTTGCCATACCGAATGCAGCAAGTACAATCAGCGGAAGCAATAAATTGATCAGCTGCCACTTAGTCTTTTCATCGGCGATTTTGTTACGATCCAGTGGTCTGATCTTAACTTCTTTGTTACGAGTGCTAATCAGTCCGTTTTCGTCAGTGAGATAAGCCAGCATATTTCTCAGCAGATCTTCGTTCGCAAATGTGTAGTTTGTGAAAGGATCGTAACCGAGCGCCTGCGCCTGGCCCGTACGCGGGTTTACTTCATTTCTTACCATATCGCCATCAGCGACAACAATAATCTTCGAAGGTTGACCCTGCTCGACAAATGATTTACCATCAACGCTGTCCGGAAGAAAACGATTTTTAAAAAGCGATGTGAATTGTCCTTCAAGCAAGTACGCAACAGGAACGAACGATTCGTTGAAAGCGCTTTTATCAAGGTTCCGCCTCATTTCGTTCAGACTTACGCTCACTGGTGCGGTCAGCGTTCTGGAATATTGCGACGTAAACATCAACGGCGTTTTTACAACACCCTCCGCCTTCACCGTATCGATTGAACTTACGAAGCGCGTTACCACCGCGTCAAGATTTCGTGTAACCGGATGATCAGCATAACGATTGATCAGCGGAAAGAATGGCCACGGCATCAGTTGCACCTGTGGTCTGCTTCCCTGGTTTCCAGTCACGATGGGATAAACACCGGAATTCTGATCCTGAATCAGATCATTGTTGATCCGTACCCCATATTTAAACAGCAGATCATCCAAACCAAGGTTATACGGAAACGCGAAATAACCATCCGCTGCAGCGCTGTCCATACTTGCTTCAAGGCGGTCGATAAGCATCAATGCCCTTCCACCCTTGACAATAAACTGATCCAATTTATATTTCTCAGTTTCTGTAAATGGCCCGGTTGGTTTTGCAATGACAATTGCATCGATTCCCGAAAGGTCATCTGACAACAGATCCACATCAGTGACATCGTAAACTTCGGCTATTGTATTGTGAAACGCAGCGGCGCGCGCGCCAGTCAATTCGCCGTGTCCGGTCACGAGTCCGATGCGCTTTCGGTCAAGACTGGTGAGATTGTAAATAGCGTTCACCAATTCGAACTCGATTCCTTCGATTGACTGATTGATTTCTTCTTCGGCCGTCCGCGCTTTGTTTCCCTTCAGCAGCATCACGCCACGCTCGGCTGTTCCATACGAAACGATGGCACCGGGGAAAATCAGTTTTTCAATGCGCTGACCGTTCTGATTTTCAATAACATTCTTCGGCTGAATTCCCTTTGCTGCGAGATCCGCCATAAACTCCGATTGCGCTTTTGTTCCTTTCGCTGCGGATGGATCGATGAATGAAAATTTAACTTTGTTATCTGAGTAGATCCTGAATTCCTCAAGTGTTTCAGCGATGGCTTTTCTGAAGCGTCGAAACCCAGCATTCAAATCTCCCTCGAGATAGACTTCCACATACACAGTTTCATCAAGATCGCTCAGCACATCCTTTGTCTGCTCTTTGATTGAATAACGTTTTTCCTCGGTCATGTCGATCCGGAAAAAAAAATCAGCAGAAAAAAGATTGACCAACACCATGAGCACAAGCCCGTTCAGCAACAGCAGGATATCACCCGTTTTTCTCGATTTCCAATTCACCATGACCTGGATCCTGCGATGGTTCGCGTTGCGAGTAATACAACAATAACTAGGCTCACGAAATACACAACATCGCGCGAGTCGATCAACCCTTTGCTTAAGGATTCATAATGATAAAGGATCCCGAACTGACGGATGAGTAAAGCATTCTCAGACCAAACATCAATCGCAGCAATTGAATTAAATCCTGTAAAGAGAATGAAACAAAAGAACGCAGCGAGAATAAATGACACAATCTGGTTGTTCGTGATCGATGAAGATAAAACACCGACTGCGCAGAAGACGGCCCCCAGCAGTGCGAGTCCGATGTAGGAACCTGTCACGCCAGGGGTGTCGATATTACCGACAGGATTACCGAGCGCACGAATAGAAAAATAGTATATCAGTGTCGGCAACAGTGCCATCAACACCAGTAAGAAGCTTGCTAAGAATTTTCCGAGCACAATGTCCCAGTCGCTGAGTGGTTTCGTGATCAGCAGCTCAAGTGTTCCGGCTTTCTTTTCCTCCGCAAAACTTCGCATCGTTATCGCGGGGATCAGAAAAATGAAAACATACGGACCGTATGAGAAAAGCGTATCCATGTCCGCGTAGCCATAATCGAGCACAGAGGTTTCCGGGAAAAACCACATCAGCAGACCAATGCCAGTCAGGAACACACCGATCACCAGATACGCGATCAGCGAGTTAAGAAAGCTGTTAAATTCTTTTGCTAATACGTGGAGCATGTTTCCAAAACGCGGCAAAATAAAAATTATGCGGCAAAGTGTCGCAAATTTCAGAAACCGGTCCGCAAAATACTATTATGAGTGGATATAACTTTCGAGTTGCGCGATGGTATCCTGGTGATTGGCGATAACAGCCTTGATCACGTCGTTGATTGAGATGATGCCCATCACCACTTCGTTCTCAAAAACAGGCAGATATCGCAGGTTGTTGTCGGACATGAGCTGCATACAGCTTTCAATAGATGTGTCTTTATTAATACGTGGCAGATCGTTGGAGAGGATTTCAGACACGAGCGTGTCAGCCGACGACTTTCCTTTCAGGATAACCTTGCGGGCATAGTCGCGCTCGGTAAGTAAACCATGATAGACATTTCCTTCCATGACCATGATCGAACCGATGTTACGCTCTGACATGATCTTTAATGCGTCGATAACTGAAGTGGAGGGTTGAACAGAGATAACACTTGCGCCCTTGCGTGCGAGAATGTCTGATACTTTCTTCATAGTTCTATCCGGATTTTTGTTTGTTGGATTGTTTAAGAATCAATGAAGTAAGATAATGAATTATCATTAAAAATAAAACGT
>DASPJN010000152.1:0-33613 GCA_035628595.1 Chryseosolibacter sp. | reverse complement strand
TTTGTGTTCAACAACAACTTTCAACTCTCGTTCGAACTTTGTTTCAAAAGTGATCAGCGGATGGTGGTGTACAAGGTCAGCAAAGCGCTGGCTTAGAACGAGCGCAATTGCCTCAGCATAATTATCTTGTTTCTCCAGTGTTGCTGCAATCTCTTTTAATTCTTTGTCTGGCGATGGGAGCTTGCGCAATAGCTGTGCGCCTTCGAGTAACTCGACATGCACATCAACTTTTGCATCTGCCTTCTTTTTGAAACCATCGTACCAAGTTTCCAGATGATCGATCCATGCATGGATCGTAAAAACATACACACCCTTTTCTGCAACGTTGAAAAAAGTTGACCATACATCATTACCCTGATGGATAAGTTCCTTCACATTCCACTTCTTCTGCCCTTCTTTTTTGAACAGCACCTGTGCACGAATGTGATCGTGCCCATCACCAAAGATATCAGCCGTTACGGTTACGCTTTCACCGACAGTTCGTTTCGCCGGATAAAGCCCGTTCTCAACCTGTGGTTGTACGTTTTCAATGATTACTCTTGATTGTCCTTTCAATACCATCTGAAAAAATATCAGTTATCTCTATTTAATTTTAAAAATATAGGAGCTGAACGGCTTCAACTTCAACTCAAAAGCGAAGTCTTTACCCAGCCCTACTTCGGCTTCGTGCCAAAGCATATCACGCGCGATATAAGTCTCATTTGCGTCCAGGCCCATCTGCTCTGCAGCATCCGCGGGAAGTTGAATTTTTACAGTCTTCTCTTTGTCATTGTAGCTGGTAACGATGAGTAGTCTTTCATCATCTTTATGGCGGATGAATGCATGAACATCCTCACCGAAATTACCAGCGTTGATATTATGTTCAGTAACATCGGCATATTCGCCTTGCGCTATCGCCGGATTCTTCTGCGAAAACGTCAACAACTCAGCATAGAAGTCGCGGAGTTGTTTCTGTTCCATGCTTAAAAGGCCACCGTCGAATTTTCCACCGTTCATCCATTTCTGATGCTCAGGCACGCCCCAATAGTCGAAGATTGTTGTTCTGCCGTCATCACCTTGAAATCCTTCGGTTCCAATTCCCGGTTCGCCGACTTCCTGACCAAAGTAGATCATCACGGGTCCCTGATCGATTGTAGCGCTGACAACCATTGCTGGCACTCCTCTCCACATGTCGCCGGCGAAGAAACGCGACGCTAATCTTTGCTCATCATGGTTTTCGAGAAAGTGAAGCATGTTGCGGTTAATTCCATTCAGGCGTGTTTGGATCTGGTGGATGTCTCGTGAACTTCGTTCGCCATTTAACAGCATGCGAAGCGTATCGTATAACAACACTTTATCGTAAAGGAAATCAAATCCTCCGGCTTGGATATAGTTTCTATACTGGTCTGGGTTATAAATCTCAGCAATAAAAACGACGTCGGGATTTATTTCCTTAACCTGAGGAATGGCCCAATTCCAAAATTCAACGGGAACCATTTCTGCCATATCACACCGGAAACCATCGACCTTTTTCCCAGCCCAATATTTTAGTATGTCAACCATCTTTGTCCATGTGCCTGGAACGGGATCGAAGTAAGTCTTTCTTCCATTCTGAATATCGACGCCATAATTAAGCTTGACAGTTTCAAACCATTCATTGATGCCCGGGCTTGCCGTGAACTGATCATTACCAGTAACCTTGGCGGGCGTTTCAGCAAACTTGCCATCCTCGGTGGGATGTGAATTTCGCCCAAGTGGGTTATAACCTGGCGGAACATGGAAGGATTGGCCCGGCAGGTAATAGAAATTATTATTAGCAGCAAACGCAACCGATTGATCGTCTCCTTCACCAAGGTCCTTCACTCCCGACGGTTTCGCATCCGATTTATAGGCGCGCGCAACATGGTTTGGAACGAAATCGATCAGCACCTTCATACCCGCCTGATGTGTCCGTTCTACCAGCGCTTCAAATTCCTTTAGGCGCTCGGGTACATTGACCGCAAGGTCAGGATTGACGTCGTAATAATCTTTGATGGCGTAGGGTGACCCGGCTCGCCCCTTCACCACATCGGCATCATCAAGCGGGATCTTGAACGCGGAGTAATCGGTTAGTACCGCGTGCTCCAGCACACCCGTATACCACACATGAGTAATTCCGAGCTCGCGGATTGCTAGCAACGCAGTCTGGTCAATGTCGTTAAACTTTCCTACACCATTTTCCTCAATCGTTCCATACGTTTTATTAACAGACTTTTTGTTGCCAAACAATCTTGTCATCATCTGGTAAACAACCATTTTGCCCTGTGGTTCTTGCATAGTGTCGGCAGCAGGTATCTGGTCCTTTTGCGCTGTGCAGCAAATAAGTAAAAAAATGATTCCTAAAGGAAGTAAAGCTTTCTTCATAGTCGGTTAATTTAGAAAAGAAAAGGCAGCTTTTAACTGCCCCAATACAAAATCGTTTGCGGTTTAGTTTGTAATCCGCCTGCCTTGCCGACGCGACAACAGAAGATGAATTAACAGAATGATAATGCAGATCACCAATCCGAGAAATTCCCTTGATTCTTCTATGTACGGATGTCGCATTTTCATGATATCGTCGAACAACACGCTTTTGTCATCCTGCCGGAACCATTCCATAACTCCATTGAAGAATGTTGTGCTATAGATAACATAGCCGATCAAAAGCGCAATAATCAACCAGCGAACATAATACCGAAAGGCGGCCATAACACAGACCGCCGCCATTGCGCCATATATAATTATCCAAAGTACCGGGTCAGGATCATTTATCTGCAGAAACGCAAATACCAAAAACATAACGGCGAGAAGAAGGTTAACGGTTTTCATATTTACAACTGAAAATATTACGGAACATCAATATCAAAACACTCAAATGAATTCAAAAGTCGATCCTATATACGATTATAGGAATGATTCCAAGATGTCTTTTCATAATGACCTTCTCCTGCATGAAATCGTAATACGGGTAAGCTTCGTTTTCTTTACCAAAAACATTTTGAACATCAAGCGCAAGGGTTCTTGTATACCCCGCTTTGTTTTTCCTGAAAGATATCCGGAAATCGATTCTGAAATAATCTTCGAGGCGCTGCGTGTAGGGGTCGGATGTATTGTAAATCGTTTCTCCACTCGACTGCGATTCGGGAATGTCAATTGTGGAAAACCTTAATCCTCCGATGTATAGTACCCGTGAATTGAAAGCAATGGTGCGGTTACGAGACGGTTTATTCCATTCAGTGCCGTATACGCCGTTGAGTGTAAAGTTGCCATTGAACGGCGTGTTCCTTTCGATCTGATCAGAACCAGTGTACTTAGATTCATAATAGGTACCGCCTGCAATCAGATAAGATCTTTCGAAGAAGTGATTCTCGACGGAAATATCAACGCCATAGTTCTTTCCTGTGCCGCTGCTTATCAAATCATCCGGCGGTAGGGCTTCGAGTAAATTCAAAGCAGAGAACGACGATGATGTTCTTTCAACGGGGATATCAAAAATGTATTGATAGAACGCTCCGGTTCTCACGAACGCCATATCAGAAATTTTGTATCGGTGACTGGCGTCAAGATGATGGGACCTCGTGAAATCAAGCAAGGAATTCCCCGGCGTAAGATAGACCTGGGAAAGTTGCTGCTGACTGATGAGGGAATATCCAACATTCCATTCCGATCGTTGGTGCCGATCAATGGTAAAGTTCAATCGCGGCTCAATCGATTTAGTGTCGTTATAAGTAAAATAAAGAAAGCGGGTTCCCATGTCAAGCGAAACAAACTTGCCGATTTGTGAATGCCAGCTGACAAATGGCTGAAGTAATAACCCCTCCATTGTGCCTTTAACTGCATTCACCTCCTGCGACGCGCAGATGATACACGCCTTTGCACGAAGGACATCATAAGTGCTGCTGATATAGTTTGTCATTACACCGAACCGCAGCATCGACTTGTCACCAATTTCCATGTCGTAGCCAATGCTTGAGGAAAACAAGCCGTTTTCAGTTGCATATTGATCCCGCACGAGGGTTTTCTGCAGATGCGGAATTTCATCTGACACGATAGCCTCGCGCTCCTGATCGGAAGATGACCATGCAGCACCCATTTTCAATTTCCCGGATCGTGTAGGTTTTTCGTACGTCCAACCCAGGCCGTAAGTTAGCGCGTCAAAATCGATATTGTACCGGTCTTTGTCTTCCTGCCACTCAGCCGGTTTTTTCCTATCGAATTGGTTCCTGCTGTCACCGAAAAAACCGAAGAACGCCAATCGCTCGCCCGAAGGTTTCGCATCCGCTATGCTGAATGAGACATCCTGAAAAGCTATCTCCTCATCGCCGAAATTGACGCCAACTGACGACAAAAGTCCGACCGTGGAGTACCGGTAATTGGCGATCATCGATGTTGTGCCCGATTTACTGATAGGTCCTTCTGCAGCCAGGTCCAAACCAATCAGGCTCGCCTGCGCGGTGTACTCAAAATTATTCCTGTTGCCGTCACGCATAGACATGTCTATCACGCCGGCCAACGTATTTCCGTACCGGGCAGGAATGTATCCGGCGTACAAATCCGTGTGGCCCAACATTTGCGCGCTGAGAATGTTTACACCTCCACCATTGGCCGCAGGACGATCACTCAACGTTCCGGCGTTGGAAAGATGATTCGGATTCACAATATCCAATCCATTTAATCGCCATAACAACCCATTTGGAGAATTACCTCTAACCATGATAGAGTTGTTTTGATCGCTGGTTGCAATTACACCGGGATAGGCGGTTAACGCTCGGACTGGATCGAGATAATTCGCTGGAATACGCAAAGCTTTTTCAATTGACAGTGATTGCAATCCGGAGAGTTCGCGCGCGCCGCCAGAAATTTCAACTACATCGAGAAGTGTTTCGCCTGGCATCAGCCGAAAGTTGACAACAGATTGTTTTCCTGCAATGACAAGTAACTCATGCTTCTCTGTCTTAAACCCCGTAAAAGTAACTTTGATCGTGTATCGTCCGGCTGGTATGCTCATCGAATACGTGCCAGACTCATCCGAGGTTGTCGTTAAAGACGGCTGTAATGAAACGGTAGCGCCTGGAAGTGGCTTATCAAACTGATCTGTAACCCTGCCACGGACTACCGAGTTGACCTGCGCCTCAACAGTCAAGGCTGAAATGAAAATGATAGTGGCTAGTAAACCTTTCACGTTTATGTATAAGCTAAAAATAACAATGTCCGGTCGTAAACCGGACATTGAGCAAAATCAAAATTTTGTGATCATAGAAGTTTTTTCAGGTTGGCGATGCTCGCCTGGACACTGTCAATCGGCTTTCCCGGATAAGTCTCCTGTTCAACATAAAAATGTTTCAACCCTGAAAGCTTTGCATGTTCAAATAAAGATCTGAAATCAATTGTTCCGGTACCGATGTCTGCATTCCGTTCCTTGTTGGTAGGATCCATATCCTTCACATGCCACTGTTCAAATCTTCCCGGATGGTTTTTGAAATACGTAACCGGATCATAACCGGCACGGTACACCCAATACAGATCCAGCTCCATGCTGACAAGTTTCGGGTCACACTCTTTTAACATCAAATCAAAGGGAACCTGCCCATCAAGCGCTTCAAATTCAAATGCGTGATTATGATAGCCGAATCGAATGCCGTGCTGATTGGTAACCTCCCCAGCTTTATTCAGCGTTTCGCAAATGCGTTTATAATCATCGATTGATTTTCTTTCATTTTCCTCAATCCACGGAACAACCATGTACGGCTGACGCGCCTTCTTGGCGTCTTCGACAGCCTTCTTCCATTGATCGCCTGACGCCATGCCCAGCGGATAATGTCCGCTCGTTACTTCCATGCCGAAATCGCGAACGCAACTCACGAAATCCTGAAAAGGCATTCCAAAGATTTTGCCGTCGGCATACGAATAAGTTTCCAACTCTTTGTAACCGAAACCAGCAACCTGCTTGAGTATTTCCTTAGGATTGTTATTGATCGTATCACGCAACGTATAAAGCTGTAATCCGATCTTAGTTTTAGCTTTTGATGCAACCAAAAAACTTGGCAGCGCTACCAAACTTGCCGCTGTAAAAACTGAATTCTGAATGAACTCTCTTCGTTTCATAGGAGACGTGGTTGTTTGTTTTGGTTTGTTGAAACCACCAGAGAAGAATTTGTCCCTGGTGTCAGCAGATGGGGATATCTAAAAGTAATAAAATTCTTCATAGTTTAAAACTGCTAGATCGATTTACATCGTGCATCTACATGCAGTTCCATCTTAACTAGTTAAGTTCTTTAATCTTGATATTTCTAAACCAAACCTGATCGCCGTGATCCTGCAGTGCGATATGACCCCTTGTCGATCGACCAAAGTCAGCCATATCTTTAAACTTGCTATTTTTCACGAGATCTTTCCACCCAGTGCTACTCATATCAAATGAAACTATCTGATAGCCGTTCAACCAGAATTCGTATTTGCCATCATTGGCAATGATACGCGCTTCGTTCCATTCCCCTGCGGCGTTTGCAGCCACGAATTTACTCTCGATCAGATCGTACAGATCACCCGCCCTGTGCTTTTGAATTCTGCCGTCAGGGTGACAGGTGTTATCGAGCACTTGCATCTCGGGGCCAGTCTGCCAGACGTATTCATACTTATCTTCTTCGAGAACATTGAAAATCACACCGCTGTTACCACATTTCTGAATTTTCCATTCAAGCTTTAACTCATAATTCTCGTAAGACTTGTCTGTAACGATATCACCACCATCCGATGTTTGCCAATCCTTCTTGTTACTGGTATCCAGATACAACGCACCGTCCTTAACCTTCCATGCATTTCCGATTTTATCGCTTTTGAATTTTCGCCACCCGTTTGTCGTCTTCCCGTCAAACAGAAGCTCCCATCCTTCTGATTTTTCTTTCGCGGTCAGGGTGTTCGGCCCTTGTGGCTTTACAGGATTTTTGAAACCTGGATTACCAACAGGAATCATGTTCATCGTATACCAACCTTCCGTCGACCACAAACTTTCATTCGCCGCGCTAACGAACACTCCTTTCAAACGCACATACACGACATGCCCGGGCTTCATGCCACCCAATTCCAGGAATATCCTTTTGCGATCATCACTAATGTTGACCGACTTTATTTGCAAAGCCTTTTCATCCAACTTGGGACCTCCATAGTCTGCAGTTGGTTTATAATACCACTGCCGAACTTCATAATCGCTTGCGGCATTCCCATACGCATCTGCTAAAGGCTGTGTCAGCTCAATCTCAACACCATCAGTCTTTGCTCGAATAGCCAGCATCTCAAACGCTGGATTGCCCGTCCATATCAGCTTTTGCAAACCGTACCATTTACCGCCTTCTGTAGCCCAGTTACCTGGATTACCAATCATGCCGACATACAATGCGTTGTCAGGACCCCACACTACACGGTTGACCCCACCTTCGAGACCTTGCGTAAAGCGGAACACCGCACCCTGATATTCGTCGTTGACCTTTTCAGCAAACACACGTTTCAAGCCGCCATGAGTAACCTCTCCGTGGAGTTGCTGACCTTTATACGGACCGAGATGCATGGCGATCGGCTGACTCGGAGAGTTTCCGATTTCATCCTGTGGAAGCCATACAACAGGGAGCTTTTCCTGCATACCCGCGGTGCCCTCGAAATCGACAGAACGTGAACCATACCACGATCCTGGCTTGATGTGCACGATCTTACTCGATGGAAGCCAATCGCCCTGGTTGTCGGCGAGGAACAACTCATTGTCGACACCAAAGTTGATACCATTTGGTGTACGAAGGCCGCTTGCTATAAATTCAAAACTCCCATCGTCCTTCGAAATCTTGACCACTTTTCCGCGATCAGGGATTTGCGGGTTTGTACTCGCGCCTCCTGGATTAATAGCTGTAGCAAGTGCTGCGTAGAAGTACCCATCTTTATAAGCGAGACCGAAAGCAAATTCATGGAAGTTTGCAGACACACGCCATCCATCGCACACAGTCTGATATTCATTGATGATGCCATCTCCATCAGTATCAATTAAGCGCGTGAGCTCCTGCTTTTGAAGCACGTAGATTGTATCGTTGACGATCTTAAGCCCGAGGGGCTCGGCCAACCCGGAGGCTATGCGTGTAGCTTTCATCGCTGCGGGGTTATTTGACGTTACGCCAGTCAATCGATAAACCGGTCCGGTTGAATCCCAGGTACAAATCACAAGGCTGCTGTCAGACAGGAAATCCATGCCACCTACGCGCGGCTCAAAATCATCCGGACGCGCCTGCGCGACCCGGAAGCTCGGGTGAACACCAGCGAGAATGCGCTTATCTCCCGGGACACTTCGTGTCAATCTTGCCATCGGAACATACGGCGTCGACTTTTTGTAGTGTGACTTGTTATGACTTAAAACATTTACAGGGATGACCGCGAACTTTGGGTCGCCATGTTTTGCCCACTGCAATGAAAATGCGAGACCTCCTGCGCCCTGATAGTAAATGATTTCAATGAAGTGCTTTCCTTTCCTGAGCATCATCTCGGCATCTTTCGCCTGCGGCCCGTGCATTCCATCGTTGTCGATTATCAACTTATTGTCGAGCCACATACGCGACCCATCATCACTCACCAGTCTAAATACAAAGTTATTATCCGATTCAATGTTGATGAATCCCTTCACATGAAAAAGTACGTTCTTATCGCAGTCAGCATAATTCTCGAATAGCTCGTCGGTGAAATGTATTCCCGGAGCAACGGCGGTGAATACCGGGTCTGTGATCTTTGGATACTCATAGTAATTGACATCGCGCGACTCCAGCTTGTAAATGGAAACGGCGAGACCAGGATATTCTTTATTCTCTTCCTTTTTCTCAAATTCATTCTTGTCATCGAAAGGAAATCCGATTGGTTTTGTTCCTGCCGTCAGGTCAACATTCGTCGAAACTTCGTCAGCCGGCTTCTCGCCATCAAGCGACATGATGTAATTGACCATCAGTGTGGCATCATCTTCCTTGAGATCGGGATGCGCTGTCATGGGCACCTCGCCCCAATTTCCCTTACCACCTTCAATAACCTTCGACACAAGCAACTTCACGTTGCCCGCGTTGTTGCTGTACTTTTCTGCCACGGCAATGTAGGCGGGCCCGACGGTTTTGACTTTTTCGTTGTGGCATGTCTTACAATCAGAACCATCAATCAACCTCGCGCCTTTTGCAAGTGCGTCTTCAGGTGCCTGTTCCGTAACTGTCTCTTCAGCGTCGAATCCCGGATGATAAAAAACAGTGAGATCAGTTTTATTGTCGTTACTGAGAAGTAACTCGACCTGCAATTCATTCAAATTTCCGCCCGGAGTTTCTAAAACAGATTTACCAACTACCTTGATCTCGCCATTGGTCTCGTAATCATTTTCGCTTTCGAGACTTGTGAGCTTCGTTTTTAATTTCAGCGCTGAACCAGCAGGGATACCGCTAGGTGTGAATGATCTTTTTAATCCCGTCTTGTTTTCTTTTGACGCATGCTCCGGTGTCTCTTCGAGCATTATCCTTTTGCCATTCTTCGTGTCGAACGCAAAAAGAAATGTTACGTGACCATCCGTCATACGGTGTCCACGGAATATTGGTGTCACCGCTTCATCAGATCCGTTCGTGTTCAGAAACCAAACTGGGGCATTGGACGAACTCGTAAAATATGCATAACCCTTTGTGGTCGGCTGAGGCCCATGGTTGGTTGTGTACACCGCTCCGTCGAAAATCACTCCTCCCTTCCATGCTTTGTAAAGCTGACATTTTTGTGCATCGTATGCCACGTACAGATCATCGTGTAGCGCCGCCGTTACCATGCGCGCCTTTTTATCAAGTACAGACCTGAATACCCATGGGTCTTGCGGGCGTTTTGTCTCTTTGTTTGAATCGCACGCCGCCACAATGGCGAACAACAAAACGATTGGCAACAGGCGGAAAAAATTCTTCATCGCTAAGCGGGTTTAGATGGAAACAATAACTAATTTTTGGCTGACTATTCCTGGATTTTTTCGCCATCAAGGGATAACACATACATTGCCATCTTTTCAGCATCAGCTTTTGAAATATCAGTGTGCGGTGTCATAGGAATTTCACCCCAGTTACCAGATCCTCCATTCATGATTTTCCCGGCGAGCATGGACACGTTAGCCTGTGTAAAGTCATATTTTTTTGCAACCTCTGCATGTGCCGGCCCTACGATCTTGTTTGTCGCATGATGGCACGTCTTGCAGTCACTTGCATCAACAAGTACCTGACCCTGTGCGATCAGGTCATCTGACGAAGCTTTCTCAGGCTCGGCTGTCTCGTATTCGTCGTATTCTTCGGCGTTGGCCTCTTCCTCCGTCGCGTCTGATTTCTTTTCACCACCGCATGAGTATAGCGCACCCGTTGCACACATTCCGGCAAATAGCAAAATGAATAATCTTTTCATCTGTTGATTTGGTTAAATTAATCCTAATACCTTCTTATTAAACCGCTGATCCTTACCCGAAGCAGCAAAATCATCGAAAGCCCTTTCCGTCACTTTGATGATATGATTTTTAATAAACTTCGCGCCTTCTGCCGCCCCTTGTTCCGGATGTTTCATGCAGCATTCCCATTCAAGTACAGCCCATCCTTTAAAACCATATTGCGTGAGCTTAGAAAAAATTGCTTTGAAGTCTACCTGACCGTCACCCGGTGAACGGAAACGCCCGGGGCGATCGATCCAATTCTGGTAGCCTCCATACACACCAGACTTTCCCGACGGATTAAATTCAGCATCCTTCACATGAAACATTTTGATGAAGTCGTGGTAGAAATCAATGTATTGCAAATAGTCAAGTTGCTGCAAAACGAAATGGCTGGGGTCATACAGAATATTGCACCGTTCATGCTTGCCAGTTGCATCCCAAAAACGCTCGAATGTTATTCCGTCGTGCAGATCTTCTCCCGGATGAATTTCGTAACAGAGATCCACACCAGCTTTGTCGAATGCATTGAGGATCGGAAGCCAGCGCTTTGCAAGCTCCTTGAATCCGTCTTCGACGAGGCCTGCAGGTCGTTGCGGCCACGGATACACGGTGTGCCACATCAGCGCACCGGAAAAAGTTGCGTGCGCGTTCAATCCTAAATTCCTGCTCGCTTTCGCAGCGTTCTTTAACTGCGAGACGGCCCACGCCGTTCTTTCTTTATTCTTTCCGCGCACAGCTTTTGGTGCAAAGCCATCGAACAAGGTATCATACGCCGGATGAACCGCTACAAGCTGGCCTTGCAGATGCGTTGACAATTCTGAAACTTCCAATCCGCAGGAATCAAGAATTCCTTTCCACTCATCACAATAGTCTTTGCTCTCCGCGGCTTTTTCAAGATCGATACATCTGGCATCCCACGTCGGTATCTGCACTGCCTTAAAACCAAGAGATGAAGCCCACTTGCCGATGGTTTTCAGATTATCGAAAGGAGGATTATCTCCCATGAATTGGGCTAAAAAAATTGCAGGTCCCTTGATTGTATTCATGTTTGAAAATCAGTTGAAACAATTTGGTGACGTTACTATTAACACGAACGGCTATTTTAGCGTCGTCCATTTTCTTGTTGACTGCGCTGATTTAACAGCGGTCTTAACGAAGTTCATACCGCGTACGCCATCTTCCACATCTGGAAAATCATATTTCGCAGCATTGATTTTTTTTCCGGGCTTATAATCACGGACAGCTTTTGTAAATGCTCTGTATATGTTGGCAAATGCTTCCAGATAGCCCTCGGGATGGCCTGCAGGTGTTCTCGTAAATGCTTTTGCTTCGGCTGAAAGATATTGTTGCCCGGCTCGGATAACTTCTGTTGGGCGATCAAGCCATTTCAACAGCAGCGTATTCGGTTCCATCTGTCTCCATTCAATGCCACCCTTCTCACCATAGACACGAATGTTAAGATTATTCTCTTCACCCGCCGCAACCTGTGTGGCAAGCAGTACACCAGACGCACCGTTGCTAAACTTCAGGAGCATTGAGCTGTCATCGTCCAGCATCCTTCCCTTGACAACTGCATTCAACATCGCACATATTTCGGTGATCTTCGCGCCTGTTACGTATTCAGCCAGGTTAGCTGCGTGTGTGCCGATGTCACCTATGGCACCACCCAACCCCGACTGCTTTGGATCCGTTCTCCATGATGCCTGCGCATTCCCTGCGCCTTCAAGCAAAGTCGACAACCATCCTTGCGGATATTCAACATATACCTTTCTCACTTTACCAATTTTTCCCGACTTGATGATCTGCCTGGCTTCTTTTACAAGCGGATACCCAGTGTAGGTATGCGTAAGGCCAAGTAACAGGCCTGTTTTCGAAACAAGTTTTTGAAGCTCTTTCGCCTCTTCTATTGAAAACGCGATGGGCTTCTCGACAAGAACATGAAAACCACTTTCGAGCGCGAGCTTTGAAGGACCAAAGTGTACGTGATTAGGTGTCACCACGGAAACAAAATCCATTCGTTGATCGGCAGGCAATGCGTTCTCTTTTTCAAACATTTCCTGGTACGTCGCATATACCCTTCGTGGATCAAGATAAAGTGACTGTCCTGTTTCTTTTGATTCTTGCGGATTAATACTGAACGCACCACATACCAATTCAATCTCGCCATCAATCCCCGCGGCTTTGCGGTGTACGGGCCCGATAAAGGATGTGAGTCCTCCCCCCACCATGCCCATGCGTAGTTTTCTTTTCATTTGGTTCTGTTATGTTGGATGTGTTTCAAGCGCTACGTCATGGCGCTGTCAACACACAAGGCTAAAATTAGTATTCGCGGTATCTTATGAAAGTTTCACCTTAAAAAATTACGAAATAATTTCAATGAAATCGATTGCGGGACAGTTTGAATCCCACAATCGTGAAAGATTTACTACTAAAACAGTAAACTCAAAAAAAAGCCCGGCGAAATGCCAGGCTTCTTAATTCAGTGAAATGAATTTAATTTTCTTCGCTATCGTCTTCTTCTGAAGCAGTTACTTCACCAAGCTCCCCTTTTTCAGCTTTGCGCTTGAGCTTATCGTTAGCAAAGATTGCTACTTCCACTCTTCTGTTTTGCTGACGACCATAATCACTTGAGTTATCACCAACAGGCTGATCGGGACCGTATCCCTGAGTAGTTAATCGTCCGTTATCAACACCTAAAGATTTCAGATAACCTGCAACGGCCTCGGCTCTTCGTTCAGATAAATCCATATTGTATTCACGTGTACCAGTAATGTCTGTGTGACCTTCAATAAGGATATTTGTGTCATCATACTTTTTAAGTGTTTCTGCAAGTTCGTCCAGGTTTGACATTGAAGACTGAGAAAGTTCGTCGGAATTCAAATCAAACTGAATGCCTTCACGAAACGTGATCTTGATACCCTCACCAACACGGGTGATTTCTGCGCCTTCAAGATCTTTTTCTAGTTCTTCAGCTTGCTTATCCATATACCGACCAATTCCATATCCTGCTGCTCCACCTACTGCAGCTCCGAGAATAGCACCCATTGCAGTGTTCCCAGCTGCCTTCCCTATTGCTGCGCCTGCGGCTGCTCCTGCACCTGCACCAATATATGTGCCTTTCTGCGATTTACTCATGTTCTTACATGCACCGAGAAAAATGCAAATGGCAAGTAGTATGCTAAATAATCCACTTGTTCGAATTGACATGTTCTTCATATTACGTCGTTTTAATACGGCTAATTATTTAACAAAACCGTGCCCCAAACAGCGACTGTTTTTTACAGTAGCTTTCGTTTATCTTGCAGCAAGTAGCTAAAAACGCATTTATTAATGGACGGAATTGAACTGCCCGCTTCGGGTGAGAAAATTAAATTACTGGCGCTGGGGGATTCTTACACAATTGGGGAGAGCGTCGGGGAGAATGAACGTTGGCCTGTGCAGCTCATGCAGTCGCTTCGTGAAAAAGGATGGCAGGTGGCTGATCCGAAAATAATAGCCACCACCGGATGGCGAACCGACGAATTGAAAAACGCCGTCTTGAAAGAGGACCTTCAATTAAACTCCGACTTTAATTTAATATCCTTGCTAATCGGCGTGAACAACCAGTACCAGGGGAAGTCTGTTGAAAGCTATAAACCTGAGTTTGAAGAACTTCTGCAGATAGCCATTACGTTATCCGGAAATAACACGAAGCGCGTCTTTGTGCTTTCAATTCCCGACTATGGGTTTACACCATTTGGAAAAGAAAAGCAGCAAGTCATATCCCAGGCTATTGATCAGTTCAATAACGCCAATCATGAGATTACAGCGAAATACGGCGTGAACTATATTGACATCACGCCATTCACAAGAGATTCAGATCCGGCGCTGCTTGCATCCGATGCACTGCATCCGGCTGGTAAAATGTACGGTATCTGGGTTCGGGAAATTCTGAGAAGGATGAAGTAACAAGTGCAGCAATTAAACTACTGCACTTGGCACTTTGAAAAGATATTTACCGCGTGAACTCAATCACATTCGCGCTTACCGTAATCGTGCGTTTATAATAAAATGGAGGTACACCTCCCACGTGTTCTTCCGTAAGTACATTGATAATCGCGCGTGACGAGTTCTCTAACTTTGCTTTTTCGAGCATTGAAGAATACGCCTCCTTATACAGTTCCCTACGGTTCATGCCGCCGATGAACAAAACGTACGGAACATCGGCGGAGCCGCTAATCTTGTCGACGACCTTAAAGTTATCAGATGCCAGGTGAACCTGTGTTGCATTTTGATTCTGATTGAGGATCAGCGAGCCATTCACGCCGCAAGAAGTAAGTAACAATGCGCTGATCAGTACTGCTGATAAGGTAAATTTTTTCATGATGAATGATTGTGTTAATGTTTGATTCTATGACAACAATCATCGTCCTCACCCCTACTGCCTGAAAAAAATATTTTCAAGACCTCCGCAAGACAGCTAAGAAGTTACCTGCCTAAGCGTTTACAGGTGCGAGATTTACCGTCTTCCCTTTTACAACGATTTCCATGGGTGCACCGGACTCCAGCCATGTTTCCACTTTATCATCGGTTATCCTGACTTTAATTACACGTTCCCGGAATTCGAGGCGGAATGAATATGATTTCCAGTTATCGGGAATAAATGGATTGAAGTGTAACTGACCATCTTTCACACGCATGCCACCAAAACCTTTGATCACACTCATCCATGTTCCCGCCATGCTGGTGATATGAAGCCCATCTTCGGTATCGTTATTATAATCATCAAGATCGAGACGCGCCGTACGCACATACAACTCATACGCCTTTTGTTTATATCCGAGCTTCGACGCAAGTATTACGTGAACGCAAGGCGATAATGACGATTCGTGCACCGTCATCGGCTCATAAAAATCAAAGTTCTTGCGATGCTGTTCCATTGTAAACCTGTCTTCGAAGAAGTACATCCCCTGAAGCACATCCGCCTGCTTGATAAAACACGAGCGTAAGATCCGATCCCAAGACCATTTCTGATTCAGTGGTCGATCTTGTTGTCTTAGGTCTTTGACTGTTAACAGCTCCTTATCAAGAAAACCATCCTGCTGTAGGAATACGCCATGCGCAGCGTCCTCCGGATAATACATTTTCTCAACAATGTCATTCCATTTCTTAATTTCAACGACCTCGTCAAATTTCACTTTCGCAGCGATCTCGCTGAATCGTGACGCATGATCCTTTTTGACAGATGCTATCACCTCAATGGTATACGCCAGCGTCCAGGCGGCAATTGTGTTCGTATACCAGTTATTATTTACGTTGTTCTCATACTCGTTCGGGCCTGTTACTCCAAGCATAACGAACTTGTTTCGGTGTGCGGACCAGTTTACGCGTTGTGTCCAGAAACGCGAAACAGCAATCAACACTTCCAGACCAAACTCCTCAAGATATTTCGTGTCGCCTGTATATGCTACATAGTCGTAGATTGCATAAGCAATTGCCCCGTTACGATGTATTTCTTCAAAAGTAATTTCCCATTCATTGTGACATTCCTCTCCGTTCATGGTCACCATCGGATACAATGCGGCGCCGTTTGCGAACCCGAGTTTCTGTGCATTTTCGATTGCCTTCGGTAATTGTTTGTAACGATAGATCAAAAGGTTGCGCGCGACGTTTTGTTCGGCCGTACCGAGATAAAAAGGAAGGCAGTATGCTTCAGTATCCCAATATGTGCTTCCGCCATATTTTTCACCTGTGAATCCTTTCGGCCCAATATTCAATCGCTCATCCTCGCCTGTATAAGTTTGTGTGAGTTGAAAAATATTGAAGCGGATTCCTTGTTGGGCCGCTACATCTCCATCGATCGTAATGTCACATTCCTCCCATTTGTGAGCCCACACGCGTGAATGTTCTTCGTAAAGCTTATGAAATCCCTTTGTAAATGCTTCGTTCAGCACCGTTTGACAATCCTCAACAAGCTTATCTTTTGGATGGTTTTCGGATGACAGGACGGCTGCATATTTATATACGACCGTTTCCTTTCCTTCTTCAAGGGTGAACTGAACGACGTTTCCGGCAAACTTCTCCCGTTGCTCGATGTTCACGCGGTCAAACGAAACTTTCTTCCCCTCCGATTCGACAGCATATACCATTCCCGTTGTTACATGAAAGAACGTCTTCTTCGTTTGCGCGGTCACGATCGCGTTACCTTCTCTCGCATCCTTATAGACTTCCTCCCAGAATTTTTCGTCGTAGTTAGAATCTTTATTGACAACATCTGCGTCGACGTAGACTGATAAAGTGCTCTTCGCTGTAAAATTCAAAGGAGTAATGGCATACCGGATCGCTCCGATCTCGCCGTGGGCCATGCTACAGAATCGTTTCGATTCGATTTTTACTTTTTTTCCATCGTTAAATGTCGCTGTGAACGAGCGAATCAACAACCCGGTTTTCATATCCAGGACTCTGCGAAAATGTTCTACTTTACATTTTGCGAGATCAAGCTTTTGATTTTCTACAGAGAGATGGATGCCTATCCAGTTTGGCGCGTTCAGGACTTTCGCGAAGTATTCGGGGTAACCGTTTTTCCACCATCCTACACGTGTTTTATCCGGATAGTATACACCGGCCACGTAAGTTCCCCTGAGTGTTTCACCGGAATATTCTTCTTCAAAATTTGCACGCTGTCCCATTCGGCCATTGCCGATACTGAAAATACTTTCAGATATCTTATTCACATGAGGGTCAAAACCTTCTTCTATGATTTGCCACTCGTGATGCGTGATATAATTCTTCATAGTTAAGATCCAAACGATTAAACTGTTTCAAGTTCGAGCAGGTCGGCTAACTGAAATTCGCCTGTTGCCGGTATCACAAGGTTAGCCTTATGTAGTTGCTCGTGTGATCCTACTCCTACGCACTTCATTCCCGCTGCAAGGGCAGCTTCTACGCCAGACTCGGCATCCTCAAACACAAGACATGAAGACGGATGAAGTCCCAGCTTGCTCGCAGCGAGTAAAAATATTTCAGGATGTGGCTTCGAATTGACAATCATTGTACCATCAACAACCACATCGAATAACCCTTCGATCTTTAACAGCTGAATTACGGTCTTTGCATTTTTGCTACTCGAGGCAAGACCGATCCTGTAACCTTTTTCTTTTAGCGAACCAAGGAGCGATGGAACACCCGGAAATATTTCTTCAGGCGCCATTCGTTCGACAAAATCGACGAACCATGAATTCTTCTTATTTGCTAGCAATTCTTTTTCATGCTCACTCTTCGCAAGTCCACCGAGTTCAAGAATAATTTCAAGAGACCTCATCCTGCTTACTCCCTTCAGACGTTCGTTTTCTCTTTCAGTAAGCGTAATGCCCATTTCCGCCGCAAGTCGCTTCCACGCAAGAAAATGGTAGTGAGCCGTGTCAACAATTACCCCATCGAGGTCAAAAATGCAAGCTTTAATCACAGTGTTAATAGTCAATCTGGCTATTGTTTAAAAATTGGGAACCAAGGTAATCCGGTTATTTCGAAAAACCTTAAGCGGCAAACGTCTGATGAATGATTTTGTTTACCTCATCGAGCGGTTTAAATACCGCAAACGTTTTCCCTTGCGTTCTGAGGGCGCCGAGTGTATTTCCATACTGTACAGCTTTGACAAAATTTTTTGGATCAAGCAGTAGTCCGAAGCCTACACCGCCGGCAAATGAATCACCGCACCCCGTGGTATCAACCACATTTGCCACCTGAATTGCAGGCACCATGACTTGCATAAATTTCTTTCGTTGGTTGAAAAAGACCATACATCCGCGCGAGTCCATGGTGATAGCGAGACATTTCACTCCTTGGGCAATACAATGTTTTGCAAAGTTCTCCATCTCCTCATCTGATAGATGCCCTGTATAATCACTGTCTTCTCTTTCCTTTCTAAACCACGAAGCAGACGACTCTTCAAGATTCATTTTCAGAACGTCGATGTACGGAAGCCACTGATCTCGGTCTGACCATAACTTCAGCTTTCGTTCTCCGTTTGCTAGGCATGCCGTTGTGGGGCCATGCGCGTCGAAAATGATCACGGCTTTTTTATTCTTCTTTTTTATATAGCGGAGTGTATCGAGCGATATTTCATAGTCGCTGATTGGAATAAAAACAAAAACGTCAGCATCAATGACCGGCTCAACGTCTTTTGGAAGAATAGGATCCATGAATCCCGTTTGTCTTTCGAGACGCGTATTTACATCTACAAACCTCAGACTGATAATATCACCTTGATCATTTTGGCTGGTAACGCAGTTTAAGTTGACGCCTTCATAACCCTTAAACACTTCCCGAACGTTATCCTGATCGACAGCCCTTACATGCGAGACGGGTATGATCTCAATTTCGTTGCCCGCCATAACAGACAACGCGATCACCGGGTGCGTCACACATCCCCATTTTTGAATCAAGTCGCCCTGGTGCGTTACAATATGATCGCGAGGAATCGGGCCTATCACGGCAATTTTCTTCATAGGCGGAATTGATCTATTTCTGAGTAAGGAATGCTGCGCCAAATACGCCTGCACTGTCGCCCAGCGATGGACGTACGATCGGCGTATCGAGCGTATTATTAAAAACATATTTCTTTATCGCATCGCGACCACGGTCGTACAATAGGCTGATGTTACCAACGCCTCCGCCAATAACAATAACATCCGGGTCAAGAATGTTGATCACCACGCTCATAGACTTTCCATAAAAATCAATCAGCCTCAACATCGTACGTTGCGCCGTTGGGTCCGACTTCGATTCTGCCACGGCAACGATATCCTTTAGTGGTTTCTTGTTCCCTGTCTCGGTGTAGTAGTATTTCTCTAAAGCAGGCCCGGCAATTAATTTTTCAACGCATCCGGTTTTTCCACAATAGCATTCGCCACCGGATTCATCAAGAAAGTTATGTCCCCACTCGCCGGCAATGCCCTGCAAACCGATGATGGGTTTTCCATCAATGACGATACCACCGCCAACTCCGGTACCGATAATGACGCCAAACACAACGCGTGCCTTCGGAAAATCCTCCTTCACAACACCAATCAACGTTTCCGCAAGCGCAAAGCAGTCTGCATCGTTCGCCATTTCAACTTTCATCCCGAGTAACTTTTCGAGATCTTTTTTCAATGGCTTACCGTTCATTTCAACCGTATTACAATTTTTCATGGTCCCGGTCTTAGGATCATTGATACCGGGTGTGCCGATGCCGATAGTCTTCGGCTTTCTTCCTGCGCGATCAATCATCATATCCACAAGCTTACCGACCTGCTTACAGATGTGCTCATATCCGTTTTCGGCTTCGGTAGGAACTCGCTCGCGAAAAAGAACTTCAGGTTTATCGAATGATTTTAGAATGGCACCCTCAATCTTCGTCCCGCCGAGGTCGATTCCCCAAAGATTGCCAGCGCTGAACTGAATTTTCTTTTGCTTTGCCATAATGCGTTTTCCAAATTACAATAAATTCTTAATCAGACGATGCAGAACGTAAGATTTGAACTTTCAGATACCGATCAAATTCATCATCAAGGTTATCAAAATGATTAAGAACCATCGTCAGATAGAAGCATATCTGACGTTAATGTGCGGATTACTTGTTTCCCCTACGGGAAGACGGTGTTTACGGATGAGATGCCTGATGAGGCGCCTGGACGTAATAGTTGCATAGCAGAAAAACTGTCAACGCAATGATGAGAGATATGGCAACAAAAACTTTTGCATTTCTTGTGCCCAACATAAAAACCTGGATCGCCGGAACAATCAGTATCAGCAATGCAATTGTACGGAAGTAAAAAATATTCTGATTGACGAAATGACCGAGATCAATTAAACTCTCACTTTCGACACCGGGCAGATAGATGCGGAGCACCTCAACGACAATGAACAATATAATCCCGACAATAAACTGACTGGCTCTCAACATTAATTGAATTGCTTTATATGATTGATGTAAGTACTCAGACTATTTAATTCGTCATTTACCCTTGACTCATCCCATCCCAACCGTGACTGCATCAACTTCACTATTTCTTTTTGGAATAAGCTTACGCGCGCGATGTTGAAATAAACGAGACCAGTTCTTCTGATGAAAAAATCCCGCAGGGTGATGACCATCTCGTGTTCGATCGTAAAAGTCAGCTCCGCCTGAAGTAATCGCAGATCGACATCAACAGTATCCTGGGCATTTTTGAATATCTCCAGAATAATGTCTGTTTGCTTACCATAATTGTGCACAAGATAAGATGCGGTATGATCAGGTAAATCAAAATCGCGAAGCAAAACTTTCAACTTTTCGATATAACGATTAACGCGTTTGGCTGATTTGAAATCATTACCGCCAAGACGAATGCGATTGGTGAAGCATGGAGGATACTTTTCCTTCAGATATTTCTTGATAACCAGGTTTACAACCCGCTCAGACATTTTTCTATAACCGGTCAGCTTCCCTCCTGCAATTGAGATCAAACAGGAAGGTGATTCGAAAATTTCATCCTTGCGCGAAAGCTGTGATGCTGATTTTCCCTCCTCATGAATTAACGGCCTCAACCCTGCCCAGCTTGATTCAATATCATAAACCTGGAGATTCACTTTCGGGAATGTCGTATTCACTGCTTTCACAAGATATTCGGCGTCCTCGATCGTTGTGTATACTTCGTTGAGCCGACCATTGTATGTTGTATCAGTTGTGCCGACGTAAGTGGCGCGTCCGCGTGGAATAGCAAAGATCATCCTCCCATCGTCGACATCGAAGTAAATTGATTGACGCACCGGGAATTTTTCGCGCGGCACCACAACATGAACACCTTTTGTGAGATGTAGCCTCTTGCCGTTCCTGGACTGATTGATATCGCGTAGTTCATCCACCCATGGCCCAGCAGCATTCACAACTACTTTTGCGCGGATAGAGATGGGATTACCGTGAAACTCGTCTATCGCGTTGGCGCCACAAACTTTCCCGGAATCATTGATAAAACCGATACACCTCACATAGCTGACGGGTGTTGCGCCATATTCAAATGCTTTCTTAATGATCTCTATCGTTAGGCGTGCATCATCGGTCCTGTATTCTGCATAGATTGCTCCGCCCTTAATATCGTCCGCTTTTAAAAGCGGCTCATACTTAAGCGTCTTCTTCCGGGTGAGCATTCTTCGCTGATCTTTTGGACGAACACCGGCGAGAAAATCGTAGACCATCAAACCAATTGAAGTAAGCCAGTAGCCAAGCCCTTTCTTTTCGGATAACGGCAACAGCATCCTTTCGGGAATCACCAGGTGTGTTGCAAGGCGATGAACAATTGCGCGCTCACTGCCGACCTCTTTAACAAGTCCGAACTCAAGTTGTTTAAGGTATCGAAGGCCGCCGTGAATCAGCTTGGTTGACCGGCTGCTTGTGCCGAATGCAAAATCATTTTGCTCGATGAGCGCAGTTTTTAAACCACGTGAAGCTGCATCAAGCGCAATCCCGGCTCCTGTGATTCCCCCACCAATTATCAGCAAATCGAACTCGTCATTTTTGAGTTTCTCCAGGAACACGGAGCGATTGGTGATGGAAAAATTCATGCAGGATTAATTGTCGACCTCTAATATACTTCTTCTGATCTGATATTTAGAACATATTCGTTCAGCTTTCAAATGAAGCTCGTCAAGATACCGCTGCGGCGGAGAGAAAAAAATGCGATACAGATTTTTATACGCCGGAATCAAGGACGGGAATTTTCGTTCCAGGAATTTGTAATACAAAACTTTAGAAGAGTTCGCTTCGTTACCGAACAATGTTAGCCCGCCAATGTGAATAAAATCAGCGCCGTGATCTTTTGCAGCACATACAAGCTGATCGAGTTGAGCTTCTGAATCTGTAATAAATGGCAACGTGGGAATGCAGTTTACTCCTACCATCAATCCCGCCTCCTTACATCGCTGCATTATTCTTAATCTATCCTCCGGCAACGGCGCCCCTGGCTCAAGTGTTGATGCGATCGAACTATCCAGTGTCGATAATGAGAACGATACGACCGCTCCTCTTCGTAGCTTTGATGCAAGGTCAGGTGCATGGATCGCCTGCCGGTCAATCTCCTGAAGCAACGCAATGTCGCGCAATATGCAGTCAGACTTCGTGATCATTAACACCGGGAACCTATGTTTGAGGATAAGCCGGAGAAATCCTTCCGTCATCCGGTAAGTTGATTCTGCTTTGATATAAGGATCGGTAGCCGATGCCAGCGCAATGATTCCTTGTTGTCCCTTCTTCACACGAAATGCGAGCTGCCGATCGAGAACTTCACAGCCATTGATTTTCACCGATAAAGTATCTTCCATATTCTCGCCGTATTTGCTGCCGCGGATATAGCAATACTGGCAATTGAAACTACAACCTTCGTAAGGATTGAGTGTGAAATCATCGAGAAACCAAGGGTCCCTTTTTTTCTTCTTATTGAGGACAGATTTCACGACAATCTCCTTCATGCGCGGGTAATCTTAGGACGGGCTGTAACGTGAATTATTCTGAATCGTTCAGCCATCCGAGTGTTCGCTTCACGGCCTTTTGCCAATTATTGTAAAGTTTTTTGCGCACACTTTCCTCCATCTTTGGCTCAAAGCATTTTTGAATTCGCCTGTTGTTGATGATATCTTCTTTCTTCCATAAACCGATCTGTATTCCCGCCAGGTAAGCAGCGCCCATGGCAGTCGATTCTATTACTTCAGGACGTTCAACTTTCGTTCCGAGTATATCCGCCTGGAATTGCATCAACATGTTGTTCGCGCACGCGCCACCATCAACCTTGAGTGCTGCCAGCTTAATCCCTGCGTCTTCCTGCATTGCATTCAGGATATCCTTGGTTTGATATGCGAGCGACTCGAGCGTTGCTTTGATAATGTGATCTTTCCCTGTGTCGCGCGTTAATCCGAAGATCGCACCGCGCGCATACATATCCCAGTAAGGAGCACCTAATCCAGCAAAAGCAGGAACAACATAAACGTCATCAGAGCCAAGCGCCTTCGTAGCAAAGTATTCTGAATCCTTTGACTGGTCGATGATATGAAGACCATCGCGCAACCATTGAACGGCTGCACCTGCAATGAACACACTACCTTCCAGCGCGTACTCAACTTTATGATCTAGGCCCCATGCAATTGTTGTCACAAGTCCATTCTTTGAATGCTGAATTTTGTCGCCAGTGTTCATCAGCATAAAGCACCCGGTCCCATAAGTATTCTTCGCCATACCAGGCTCGAAGCATGCCTGCCCGAACAACGCAGCCTGCTGATCACCTGCAACACCCGTTACCGGAATATTAACACCATCCAGTTTGTAGTCTGCGAAATGTGACGCGGACGGTTTCACCTTCGGCAACATGTTTTCAGGAATATCAAGTTCACCCAACAACTTCTTATCCCACGACAGTGTGCGGATGTTGAACAGCATTGTGCGGGAGGCATTTGTATAATCCGTCACATGCACCTTTCCACCAGTCATTTTGTAAATCAGCCACGTATCGACTGTACCGAATGCAAGCTCGCCTTTTAAGGCCCTCTGCTTTGCATCAGGAACATTATCCAGTATCCACCTGATTTTCGTTGCTGAGAAATAGGAGTCAATCACAAGGCCGGTTTCTTTTCTCACGTAATCTTCCAGTCCGCGCTTTTTCAATCCTTCGCAGATATCAGCTGTACGTTTATCCTGCCAAACAATGGCATTGTAAATGGGCTCACCTGTTTTGCGATCCCAAACGACGGCGGTCTCGCGCTGATTGGTAATACCGATCGCCGCAATTTGTGAAGCTGAAACCTTGTGATCAGCGATGACTTTAGAAAGTGTTCTCAACTGGGTTGCAATGATCTCATTCGGATCATGTTCAACCCATCCCGGTTGCGGAAAGATCTGCCGGAATTCCTGTTGGGCGATACCTTTGATTTCGCCATGCTCATTGAACAATACAGTCCGTGAACTTGTCGTACCCTGATCAATCGCAAGAATGTATTTTGAACTCATATCAGATTTATTGAAAGCTGGTGGAGACTGAAAGCTTAACGCGAACCGCGCCTTAAAACAACATCTTGAATAACCATGAACCTGCCAGACCGCCGATGATCGGCCCAACCACTGGGATCCATGCATACGACCAATCCGAATGCCCCTTTCCGGGAATAGGTAGAACAAAATGCGCCAAACGCGGAGCGAAATCCCGCGCCGGATTGATAGCAAAACCGGTTGTTGATCCGAGACTTAGACCTATTGACACAATCAATGCCCCGATCACGAGCGGATTCAACCCTTCAGCAAACTTGTTGGCACCGATAAACAGAATCGCCAGCACAAGGATCATCGTTGCAAACGCCTCGTTGAAGAGATTTGATAACGGTGAGCGTATAGCAGGGCCGGTACAAAACACGGCCAGCTTTGTCGCCTGGTCCTGTGTTCGTTCCCAATAAAGAAAAAAGTACAGGTACACGATCACGGCACCGCAGAATGCGCCGGCAAGCTGAGCTAGAATATAACCGACAACCTGTTCGCCAGGAAAATCTCCATTAACAAAAATCGCAATGGTTATCGCGGGATTGAGATGAGCCTGGCTGATACGTCCGACAGCATAAACTGCCAACGTTACCGCGAGCCCCCACCCAAAAACGATGGTCAGCCACCCGGCATTTTCTGATTTTGTTCCGCGCAGTATCACGGATGCAACCACACCATTACCCAGCACGATGAGTAACATGGTTCCTAAAAATTCGGCCAGGTAGGGAGACATTAGATTTAAGATTTAAGATTTAGGATTTAAGGTTTAAGGTTTAAGGTTGCGTAAACAAATACGCTGGTGCGCAATACACATTTACTTACATCATCTAGGATTGAGTTCGTATCGCATTTCATTAAGGAAGGTAAGTGCCACGCCGTTCGTCCAGCCAAAGCCATCCTGGTTGGGATATTCTCCTCCACCAGCTATCAATGTTGTATCCATGACGTTGTACTTTTCCATCATCTTGCCGGTTGCTTCGTAGACACGGGTATTTTGTCGCAGCCAGCGATCACGAATTTCGTCAGCAAGCTTGTCAATCTGGTAGTTCTTCAATCCGCGATACGCCATCCATTGCAAGGGAGCCCAGCCATTGGGAGCGTCCCATTGTTGATCGGTATCAACCAGTGTTGTCACTAAACCGCCTTGCTTGAGAAACTCATTCTGCAATGTGAGCGCAGCCTTTTCAGCAATGTCTTTTTGCGTCATCGAAAAGAACAGTGGAAACACGCCCGCGAGTGATTTGATACCTGTATGTTTCCCCGCAACAAAGTCGTAATCAAAAAAGAAATTTTGCGATGCGTCCCAGTTGAACGTTAGCAATGCGCGACGTCGTGCATTTGACCGCTCGGTGTACTTAGTCGCTTCATCACGCTTTCCACGCATGATATATCCTTTGGCAATCATCATCTCCAGGTGTGCCATTAAACAATTCAGATCAACCGGAATAATTTCTGTGGTGTGAATGGAAGCAAGCGTTTTTCCATCTCTGAACCAACGACTGCTAAAATCCCAGCCTGATTCGGCTGCAGAGCGTATATCGCGGTACAAAATTTCTGCGCGCTCTGGTTGCGCCTGTGCCAAATGGTAATCTTCTTTATATGCTTCCGGACGTGGCGATGTGCCTTGATCCCAATAACGATTCATGATCGTTCCATCGCTGAGCATCACCACATGTTGCTGCGCATCACCTGGATTCCTGATGGAATCAACACCATCCATCCAGAACTGATATTCTTTCACCATTGCATCAAGGAAACGATCGGCTGCAAGCGAATCATATTCCTCCAGCTCGCGTACGATCAGCGAAAAGAATGGCGGCTGCGACCTGGTGAGATAGTAATTCCTATTGCCATTGGGAATGAATCCGATGGTGCTGATCAGGTGCGCGAAATTCTTCACCATGTTTTGGATCAGGTCATAACGCTTTTGGGCTTTCAACCCGAGGATGGTAAAGTAGCTATCCCAATAATATATTTCAGAAAAACGGCCACCCGGCACAACGTAATCGTGTGGTAGCGGAATGAGTGATGACCTCGGTTCTGCCTCGTCAGCCTTGCGCGTCAGGACTGGCCACAAACGCGTGAGGTGCTCCTCCATGATCAGGTTCGTATCGGTAGCAAATGTAGACTTTGGTCTGACCGGAAGATCAAAATTGAGATTTACAAATTCTTTAAGATCGAAGTCGGGTCCGTCTTTCAGCTTCTCATAATCTTTGACGATGGCAGTCAAGTCTCGTTTGGGCGTACAATCAACAAATGTTTTTGAATCCGGATAAATCGCCTTCAGCTGAACATCATGAAATAGTGACGATGTATAGAAATCAGTTGTGGATGTTGTTTTCTGTTCAGGTATTGAACA
The DNA here is from genome assembly GCA_035628595.1 of Chryseosolibacter sp. Classification (GTDB taxonomy): domain Bacteria; phylum Bacteroidota; class Bacteroidia; order Cytophagales; family Cyclobacteriaceae; genus Chryseosolibacter. The sequence goes on along the minus strand of DASPJN010000152.1, from coordinate 6,787 downwards.
GCTCGCCAGTGGAAGCATGAGTAATAGCAGGAGCTTATTTCGCATTGGCAATTTGTTCTTGTTGTTCTTTACGTGTTTTGATCTTCTGCACAACGTAGTGGCCCAGCGCCTTTCCCTCTACGAATCCCTCATCTACTGCAGGTCGATAATGGATACCGCCATACATCCGGCTGATGGCAGCTTCTTCCGCAGCGTGTGTGAATGAAGAAAAGCTTCTGGCTGGCATCCCGAACTCTATCTCCGTAGAGTCCGTGAACGCGAAGTTCTCGCCGAACAACTTGGTAAGCGTTACTGCGGATGCCGATGAGATCACACTGTGTCCACTGGTATATTCGGGAAACGGTGGCGTTTGCAGAAGGGGTAACCATTCCTCGTCGATGTATTGATTAATATAAGTTTCAGGTCTGATTACCAATGTGCGATACTTTTCATCCCAGCAACTGATAAACCCATCGACAAGCGACAAAGAGAGCAGTGCATAAGCTTCGGCTGATTCAACAAAGTTCTTCTTTGCCTTGCTAGAAGCGACGTGAGCGATGTTCATCCAATGGCCTCCGGGAGAAATCTTTTTACTGGCGAACATAACATGTCCGCGCACATTCATCACAAATGGATTGCAGTCCCAGAAAGAAGCGATTGCCCGTTGTTCTTCGGTAAGATTCTTTCCCATTTCATAAACTTCGATTGCCTCTTTGTAAAACTTACTTTTTTTGTCAATTGAAAAGGTAGTTGGCGCGGCCGGTTTAAACTGTCCGGCAGAATCAATCGCGAAGGTTCTGATCTTATTCCAGTGCGGCTCAATAGCATCCATGTAAGCCGGCGGCGTAGGTTTCCACGTGGCGGGATCTTTACTAATGCTGTATTTTGGAAAAGATCTGCTTTGCTTGTAGTTATCTTTCGAAGACCAGCCCATAATATGATTTGCAACCTCATTGCCATACGCAATAGAACGTTCAAAAATATCTTCGGGCATTCCGGCATCTTTATAATCCTTTATGAGCTGCTCGTAAAAGACATTCATTTTGTCTTCAGAGAAAACAAGGTTACGTCCAACCGTCAGGGCTGCCTGTACCGCCGCAAGCTCAAATGAATATTCCTCTCCTGGATTCGGCTGCGGGACAGCATCAAGTCCATTTACCTGACCTGCGAGTGATTGGTATCGATCATCGGCATGGATCGCTGCTTCATAAGCCGCAACGCTCATATACGCATAAATGCGCGCAGCCACCGGTGGCGAGAAAATATCGTGAACGATGACATCGGTAACCTGCTTGACGGAACGATGAAGATTTGCCGGGTTCGCCGCTTTCTCCTTCCATGCGCCATCTTGTTCGACCGAACACGAAAAGAAAAACATAACGCTACACGCCACGAGGGCGAAAAAATTCTTCATAGCAGTGGGTAAGATAAAATCAAAAATAACAAAATCACCTCGTAAACAGAAAGACACAAGGTCCTATTTCACCTCGTACTGTACATCAGAAATACCGGCACCCGTGATCTTCAATGAGCGCCACTTCGATGGCAAGACTGTCTTTCGTTGGGTTATTCCCTGATCCGAGATCTGTAGCCCCCCGAATCCGAAGACCACTGCCTGCAACATACCTCCGGCACCTGTCGCGAAGTAGGGGTTCGTCCCTCCAGCTGTTTCGGCAAGCACATTGAACGGAGGAACCTCATTGGGCTTGTAGCTTTTCACAAAAAGCCCGAATGCTTTCTCCTGATTTCCCAGGCGCGAATAAAGCGTTGATAGCACAGAGTTTCCCATGGCAGGGCCTTCCTTTGACATGCGCGGCTCATAGTATTTCAAATCTTTCTCAATCTGCGCCCTGTCACTTATAATCTCGAGGGGAAACGCCAACAAGTTGACATCCGCCTGCTTGATGTCCACGCCATCATAGGTTGCATTCTCTTTGGTAGTGCCATCAGAAAATTTCAGGATGGGAATGTTATCAGCAACATGATTCCAGTCGGGGTTGGCCGTGATACCGAGCTCTTCTGCGGCCTGCGTGGCATAGCGGAGAGCAGTGATAGCCATCCCGTTGGTAAATGCATTGTTGTCGATATTCTCCTGCCACTCATTCGCGCCGATCACATTGTTGATCTCATAACGACCTGGCCCCTTACGCTCTACTCTGCTCGTCCAGAAATCCGCCACTTCTTTAAGAACCGGATACCCACGTGTCCGCAACCATTCTTTGTCTTTCGTTACCTGGTAGTACTTCCAGAACGCCCACCCCACGCATCCCGTGATATGATGCTGGAAAGGGCCGGTTAGCGCCCATACAGGCGTATCTTCCGTGCCTTCATCCGATGACTCCCAGGGAAACATTGCGCCTTCGTATCCGTGTGAAAACGCATTTTGTTTGGCAGCTTCGAGTCGTTCGAAGCGATACTCCAGTAAAGATTTAGCGATTTCCGGTTGCAACACCAATAACGGCGGATACATCCATAACTCCGTGTCCCAGAACACATGGCCATTATATCCCAGTCCAGACAATCCCATCGGCGACAAACTATACGCTGTACCTGCGCGCGCGAAGGAGTACAGGTGATAAAGTGCCGAACGCACTGCACGCTGGCTTTCTGGATCTCCCTCGATAACGATATCGCTTTTCCAGAGTTCTTCCCATTCCGCATGATGACGTTGCAGTAAACGCTCCGTGCCTTCAAGCTTTGCAAAGATTGTGAGGCGCTCAGCCTCGTTCAGCGGATCATCGAAGTGTTCGGTAGAGGTGGCAGATGCCACGATGGAAAACCGGTACGTCTCCCCTGCCTTCAGTGATTTGTTAAACTTCACCAGGTGCATGTTATAATCCCAGTCTTCGTGAATAAGATCGGGCTCTTCTCCATGCTTCTCGGTGAAAATAATACTGTTGGATGCTGCAACGGTATGCTTACCCGACGGACTCTTGCCGTAAGAGGTCAGCAACGGAATGGTTACGTGCGGACGGTCAATCTCGCTGTAAAGATTCCGTACATCGGCAAGATGATTCGGCGCCTCAATGACACTCATCGGCGTAATGCGGACATCTTTCCTGGCTTTTATTTCGATCATTGCCATTGACGTAAACGGAAGGTGCCGCAAGGCCATGAGCGAGTGCGTGACTGTAACTTTCTCTCCGATGTCAAACGTAGTCGTGAGCGATGCTTTCTTCATATCCAAAACCTGCGTATAGTTCGAGATATCACGCTGACCAATCCTTCGTCCATCCACATCGAGGTTCATGTTGATGTGATTAAACGTTTTCAGGATATTAGAAACACGTCCGCGCTGGTAGTAGTCGTAGACACCGTTCAAAACAACATCTTTAACTTTCATTGGTTCGGCCGACGACACGAGTCCTATCATCCCATTGGCCACAGTGATGCCATAATAGTTATTGGGATTGATATCGGAGGCCGTGATTGTCCATGAATCGTTCTGCGCACTGCATGCAATGCTTATCAACACAAGACAAAATATCCTTATTATTTTCATTATCATTTATTTGCTGTTTATAAGGTCAGAGGCGCTTCTTCACGGGAAGATAAATATCGGCGAGCCATTCTTCTTCGTTTACACCTGTGTTCGGATTATCATGAAAGTATTCGATCGGAAATCCGACAACCTCGTAACCGTTATTCTCAGCGTAACGAAATAAGTCATACCACGCGCGATCCGAAGTGATGTAGTTGCCGCGATACTCAGCGTGCAGAACAGTCTGTCCCGGAAAGGCCTTATACCTAACGAATTCTGAATCAGGAAGAGAATCCATTTTTAGAATCGGGAAACAGAAGTCAAAGGCCAGATGATTTTTATCATGGTCCCATTCAGTTACACGGACGATGGGAAGGCCATCCGGCTTCAATTCAAAATCATCGACAAATGAACTTAGGGGTGAATAATCTTTCATCATACCAAATGCTTTTCCGGTTTGCTTCGTCGTTGCCGAACGACAAACACAGAAGTTAGGATCCAACCGGGTTTCTCCGATAACCGTCACGCGCGTTATTTGCAAATGGGTTTTAAGAACATCATAAAACTGACGCCCGATTTCATTTGCGTCAATCTCAATTTGCCGTTCACTGAGCGGAACCAGAAGCTTGTTCATAAAACGCTCGCCTGGCTCAGACATCTCAATCACAACCGATGTTACAGAGTCATTGATCATTTCAAACATCCATGTGAACCGGTAGTTTCGTTTTTCCCATGAGATGGTTTGAACCAAAGATGCGGTAGTGTCTACGTTAGAAATCATCGAACTATCGAGTGACCTTTCCCACAGCCTGACGGTTTGAATCACATCACCTGGATTTGTTGCCGCTTTAAATCGAACCCTATACTCATACGGAACGAGAAAGAAATAATAAACCAGTGCAATTACTGCTACACCAATCAGGAACCATGATATTTTCTTCATAGGGCTGATAGTTTATATACCTGCAACGGTCCATTATTAACTGTCACCAGTAAGTAATGATCGCTCTGAAATTTAATTACATTAAAATGTCGCACGGACTGATTGAAAAAGTTGAGACCTGTGTCGCGACCGTTGATTATCTGCCCGTTCTCTTTTACAACGGCCCCCGCAAATGAGCCATAGCGTCCGTGGAATGGCTGCACACCAAAATAGTTACCGCCCAGTAATACCTCATCGTGCCCATCGGCGTCAAAGTCAAATTTCAGTTGCGCCATGATCGGCGCCAGTTGCAGATCAGCAGGAAACTCGACAAATGTGAATTTTCCGTTTTCGTTTTTCAAATAACCAGAGCCAAGTTGGTGTACCTCGTACACAATTGATTTTTTTAATTGCTCATTCGAAAATATCTCCTCGATGGTTTTACCGGCAAATGCATCATAGCTCGTAAACTTCTTTTTCAGGCTCACGATCTGACTCGACATCAGATCAAAGCCATCAAGCGGATAATATTCGTCGTCTTTACTGATTGCCGTCACCGTCTCAGTCGTTCCATTTTCATCGAAATCGCTGTAGTACATCTTCAGCGGATTCGTTGCTGAAGCCTTGAACTTTGCGTTAAGTCCCCAATTGCCGAGAATAAAATCCATGTTTCCGTCGCCATTGATATCAAACGGTGAAACTGATTGCCACAAGCCATTGAGTGGCACTGAGGTTAATTTCTCCGACGAAAAAATTCCCTTTTCATTTTTAAGAAATATTGGAGCCATCCACTCTCCCACTACCACCAGATCAACCTGGCCATCGTTATTATAATCCGTGCAGGTCGCATCTGTTACCATTCCCAGCTTATCAAACAGGTCTTGCTGCACGGGGATTAACTTACCGTTCTTATTTACGAGCAGGCACGAGCGGGGCGTTTTTCCGAAATCATTCGACACAGTTTGATTGCCGATGAACAGATCGGTATCGCCATCGTTGTCGAAATCGCTGGCTTTAATGCAGGAAGCGTTTTCATAATACCCCTCCACATTCGCAGCCTCGTAGCCGGAATCTGTTGCGATGTAGTAGGTATCAAGAAGTTGCTTCGCCTTTCCATAGAAGTCTGCCCCACCGCTTGCAATTAATAGGTCATTGCTTTTATCATTATTAAGGTCAGCGATGATCGCCTCAACATCTTCCTTTATTGAGTCCTTTCGTATTTCCAAAATATTTAATTGAGCGAATCCATTTTCCTTCTGGATGAATAATTGACTCGGAATAAATTTTGAACCGCCAAAGAAAACATCGGTCATTCCATCATTATTTATGTCGCCCGTGGCGGTAGCCGGTCCCCGGTCTGATTGCTGATACGGAAGGAGCTTCAACCGGTTGAAGTCGGTGTATGGGTCTTCTTCATGCGCGAAATCCAACCCCAACGTCTCGGATTTCACAGACTCGAATAACATTGCGTTACTATCATTCTTTTTCAATCGGAGTTTTGCGTCAACACCATCCTCCTGTGAAAGCGTAAGCGTTTGGTTAAGTTTCACATTATTCAGCTTTTTCACTTTTCCATCGGGCCAAACAATAAAAAGTGAATCAATGGATGTGTGTGATCCATAACCAAAATGTATAAGCGGATCTCCTGACGATTGAAAACCTCGCACCGTGTACAATTCTTTCACTTGCATTAGTCCATCATGAAAAGAATACACACGCGCTCCAACACCAAACGTATTCGTCTCTTTACCCTTCAACCTTATTTTCAAATAATTGCGCGCCTGATCAATTTGATTGACGTAAATCGCAGGCTTATCGTCAACATTATTAATAACAATATCCAGATCGCCATCGTTATCCAGGTCGCCGAGCGCTGTTGCCGACGAACAGTTCTTTTCAGCTGGCAGCCATTCCAATGATTTGTTATCAAAACGATAGTTGCCAGATCCCTTGAATACATAATTCTGCACGTCTCCGGATGGCATCATCGAGAGTGCTTTTTGGTCAACAAGCTTTGTCGTCTGTATTGTATTGGCAATCTGCTCGCTGGATACATACTTGATATAATCAAGATCATTTGGTCTGCGCGGAATTCCATTTGAAACAAACAAGTCCTGATGACCATCCTGGTCAAAATCTGAAAAAAGTGCGCTCCAACTCCAGTCCGTTGCCGCAACGTTGCTCATCAAACCGGTTTCAACAAACTGGCCATTACCCTGATTAACCTGCAATACATTACGCTCGAACTGATAGTAATATCCATATTCACCAGTGCGAAGTTTAAATGTGTTGATGTTCTCGTCACCCTCCGAACGTTTGATTACTTCTTCCTGCTCGGGCAGCATATCGAGACTGAGAATATCGGGGTAACCGTCATGATTGATATCGGCGACATCATTTCCCAT
>DASPJN010000151.1:0-3366 GCA_035628595.1 Chryseosolibacter sp. | reverse complement strand
TTTTACGCGCCAGAACTAACTTGCTACAAACACCGTATCATTACCATGAAGAAACTCGTGATACTTTTTCCGGCGGTGCTCATTGTGGCCGTGGCGACTTGTTCGAAACCAAAGGTCACTGATACGATCAGCAACATTCCGACAAGCGCGACAATGTTTTATACCACCTTGTCGGATACGATTCCTCAAAAAAACCTTCACGTTTTTCTTCCGGCAGATGTACGCGGAATTAGACTGCTGGCCATTAACGGCCCTGGCGAGGTACGATACTTTGATTACGAGGCCGACCCTGAAAAAGTATTATCCGAGCTCTCGAAGGTAGGGTTCTTCCTTTCTGATACCAGATCCGATACAACTTCCAGAAAAATTACGTTCGATGATCTGGTGATTGATCCACTGCTAGCTGAATCTGAATATTACTATGCGTCGTCTTTCTGGAACGTCGACCGAAGCAAATTTGAAGTTTACGAGTGTATTAAAACACCGATGAAGCACCAGGTGCTGATCGACAGGCAATCAAACCGGATACTTCATCGTGTTGTTTATCTGAATTCCTGAAAATTTCAGGTTTCACATTTGAAATTCAGACCTAATCTTTTTTGGTGGATACACGGTACAGCATGAACATCATCGCCGCAAAGAACAACACACCGAAGATCATGTAACCTGTTTCGCCAAGGAAACCTGCAACACCATGTTCCATGTTTACCGTTTCCATAAAGCCCGTTGCAAACACAGCGAGAATTGCGATAAACACACCTGTTAATGCGCCACCTGCAATAAGACCCGTTGCGAACAAGCTGCCTCTTCCGAGTTCGTCGTCTTCTTTCAATTCACCTTTCTTCTCCGCTCTCCAGTCAACAAAACCTTTTAACGCACCACCCATGAAAATAGGCAACGTAGTAGCTAAGGGTAAATATAAACCGATAGCGAAAGCCAATGCCTTGATTCCGCATAGCTCGATCATCACAGCAATGAAAACCCCTACGAGTACAAACTGCCAGTCAAGATTGAATGAAAGAATACCGCGCGCCAGTGTCGCCATCAACGTCGCCTGAGGGGCCGGGTATGTGGCAGTACCGATAGCATGTTTAATTCCTTGCTCCGCCATTTCTTTCGTTGGTGTATCAAGGATGTCGATCACAAAACCGATCGCGATCGAAGACACAATTGCACCAATGAACAACGAAAGTTGCTGGTACTTAGGTGTCGCCCCCACAATGTATCCGCTCTTCAAATCCTGCGACGTACCACCGGCATTCGCCGCCGCGATACAGATCATACCACCAACAACAAGCGCAAGAGGCTCATAGAACTTACCCGTCCATCCAACACTTGTAAAAATAAGACACGTACCCATCAAAGTCGCGATGGTCATGCCTGAGATCGGGTTGTTACTTGTTCCAACAAGACCAACAATACGACTTGAGACGGTTACAAAGAAGAATCCGAAAATGACAATCAGGATACCAATGATAAGCTTCTGCAAAAAGCCATCGCCTGGCATGATACTATCCGGAAGAAATGCTGTTAACGCCACGAGCGCCAGGCTACCGATGATCACAACTTTAAACGACAGATCACGCTCCGTTCTGATTACTTCGCCTCCCGCTTTATCCTCTTTCAGGGATCCAACTGATTGACTGAAAGAACTGACGATCACCGGGATGGTTTTCATCAACGTGATGAATCCGCCGGCAGCTACTGCGCCCGCGCCAATCTGTTTGATATATGCCGTGTATAATGCATCCGCATAGCTTGAGAAGGTATGCGTTTCGGGGTTCCATCCACCTGCACCACCGCTGGCGCCAATGCTTGCCAGATTGCCGAGCTTCACCAACTGAAGGGCTACCGTGTCTGGCGCAACAAGTGTCGACATCAAAGGAATGAGTGCCCACCACGCAAGCACAGAGCCTGCTACAAGCACACCTGCGATTCGCGGGCCGATGATATATCCAACACCCAAATATTCCGGCGTGATCTCACCACGGATCGCAGCAGATGGCCAGAACTTGTTTACCTGCATCGTCACAAACGACGGAGCCTCAGCAATGACATGAAATAGCTTTTGCAAGAGTGCATACACAAACGCCACACCCATTCCCATGAATGCAGTGGCGGCAAACACACCTCCTTTTTCCCCAGCTTGCAATACTGATCCGCAGGCAGTTCCTTCTGGATAAGGCAAGGTTCCATGTTCTTTTACGATCAACGATCTTCTCAGCGGAACCATCATCAACGTTCCGAGCATACCGCCAAAGGCAGCCAGTATGAGGATCGTCAGATAATTGAAGTACCCCTCGCCTACGCTTTGTCCATCCGCACCTGGTGACAGGAATAGAAATCCCGGCAAGGTAAACACAACACCGGCAGCAATAGATTCGCCTGCAGAGCCTGTTGTCTGGATGATGTTATTTTCAAGGATCGTAGTTTTCAGAAAACGACGGCCCAGCGTGATCGCTATCACTGCAATGGGAATTGATGCGGTAACGGTAAGTCCGGCCTTTAGCGCCAGATAGACAGTGGAGCATCCGAACAAAATGCCTGCGAGCGAACCATAGATCAGCGACTTGGCCGTAAACTCTGCGACATTCTCTTCAGGGGCAACGTAGGGTTTAAAACTCTTCTTTACTTCCATGAATTGATTTATCGGTTTAGGTTAGGTTATTCAGTTGACTTCGGGGATAGGAAAACGTTGTACGCGATCATGAGCAACGTGGAGATGATACCGATGCCTGCAACAATGAACCACATCATCGAAGGGTTTGTGTCCATGTAATTTAGTCTTAACGCGTCGGAGATATAGCCTGCTGTGAACGATCCGATTGCAACCGGCAGAAATGCAAATCCCATAAAAGTACCAACCTGATTTTTCGGAGCGAGATTAGATACATACTCATAGAAACGCGGCGCCTGAATCGACTCGCCTAATGCAAACAAACCAATTCCTACCACCGTTGCGGCGATTGTATTAAAACTACCGATCACAATCCACGACAGGCTCGCAATGATAAAACCCAGCGACATCGCAGTGATCGGTTTCCATTTGCTTACGAGCGCGGTCATCGGAACTGTAAGAATGATAATGCCCACGGCATCTACAGTCTCCAATAGTTCAAATTGTTCAAAATGAAGTACATCGGTTCCGTAGAAAGGAACAAGAAAGAATATCTGCCAGAACATCAGCCAGAATCCCGAGAATATCACCAGGAAAAGAATGAATCGGAAATTGGTAAAGACGAGCGCCATATCGGAAAACACTTGTTTGAATGTACGGACGTCTGCCTCTTCCGCTCCGCCTGCTGCAACCGGTTCTTTGAAAAAGAACAATGCACCAAGACACAACAGGAACGAAGTGATGGATGA
>DASPJN010000150.1:0-3468 GCA_035628595.1 Chryseosolibacter sp. | reverse complement strand
ACTGCATTTGAAACAAGTTCACGTAAGAATATCTCATGGTCAGAGTAAAGAAATTTTTTGATGATCGGGAAAATATTCTCGGTATGAATCGAGATCGTACCTTTTTCTTGTGTAGTTGCCATAGTGTTAATACAAGGATTTTAGTCAGGACGCTCGTGTCAAAAGTTATTCCAGTTGATGAAATCTGTCAGGTTGACAGGAAAATCGTAATGAAGATGAAATTTCTAGCGGCTTTTGTATAAATTTGACGAAAGAAACCACCATGAAAAATCCTCTCTTAGTTGCGTCAATAGCTGGGCTAAGCCTATTTATTGCGTGCCAGGATAGCGAGCCTATTGTATCTGGCAACCATCTTGACTTACCAGAAATTCCTTACCAATATCCAAGCGGCGATCACTTGCCGACGCTTGGCCGTGTGCTTTTCTATGATCGGCAGCTTTCAATTAATAATTCGGTTTCCTGTGCGTCGTGTCATAAGCAACAGCTTGCTTTTTCCGATAATGTACCATTAAGCCGTGGTTTTGAAAGCAGACTTACCCTTCGTAACTCGATGCCGATCCAGAATGTTGAAAATACATTGTTGTTCTGGGATGGCCGGGAACATATGCTTCCATCGATGGTCATGCGCCCGATTGTAAATCACGTTGAGATGGGGATCCCTGGTTTGGATGTTCTTTCCGAAAAACTATCATCGCTTGACTATTACAATCCATTGTTTAATAACGCTTTTGGCGATGAAAGAATCTCAAGCGAGCGAGTCTCCGTGGCCCTTGCAAGTTTTCTCTCGAGCATTCAGTCGAGACAAACAAAATTCGACAAAGTAATGGAGGGCCAGTCAAAGTTCAGTGCGTTGGAAACGCAGGGACTGCAGTTGTTCATCGAAAAATATGATTGCAATGGTTGTCACCAAGTTCAGGATCCGCATGGTTATTTGAGTGCAGGAACATTTTCAAACATCGGATTGGATGCAACCTATGCCGACAACGGATTAGGTGAACTGACCGGACGTGATTTTGATGCAGGCAAATTTAAAATTCCGTCTCTTAGAAATGTTGCGATTACGGGCCCATACATGCACGATGGGAGGTTTCAGACACTTGAGGAGGTGATTGACCACTATAGCGGCGGCGTTCAGAACCATCCAAATCTAGACTTCAGATTAATGAAAGAAAATTCACCTGTTGCGTTTAACATCTCAGATACCGAAAAGAAAGCGATTGTGGCATTTCTCAACTCGCTCACCGACTACAATATGATCACAGACCCACGGTTTTCAAACCCGTTTAAAACAAACTAAAATGTTTAAAAAACTCTTCGTCGTAAGTCTCCTTACGACAATCGCGACCTGCGCAGTCGGTCAGGATACGACATTCGATAAGTCACACTTTGTAGGCGTACAGGCAAACCAGCTTTTTAAACAGCTTTTTAATTTGAGTAACGCGCCCGTAGCTTCAAATCCATATCTGTTTAATTATTCGTTCAATTCAGCTGGTGGTGCAGGGCTAAACGTTGGGTTCGGTTATGAGTTTGAAGAATTTAAAACCGGCGACCCTATTAACCAACGGGAAACGGACCTGAACAATTTTTTTTTCCGGATAGGACCAGAGAAAAAGCATTTGATTGGACACCGATGGATGCTGAGCGCTGGCTTTGATGTACTTTACCAGCGGGAGTCCAATATTACAACGAACAGCTCCGACACTGAGAATTTCAAGACATGGGTTCAGACGGATAACATAGTTAAAACGTGGGGATTTGGGCCACGGTTTTCCTTGTTATTTTCCATTACCAAAACGATTGTCGTAGGTACGGAACTAACCTATTATTTTAAAAAATCGAAAAATGAAAGTAGGTTGGAATCAAGCACTACATCGCGCGAGTTCAACGAGAGCGGGCAACTCGTGTTTGTGACGCGAACAGAGGAAGACGAAACCGACAATACAACGAAGCAATTACAGTTTGAAAGCCCCGCGGTCTTATTCTTGTTTATGCGGTTGTACTAACGAAGCCGGTCAGAGTCGCGAACGATCTTTTCATCGCGGCGGATGAAACGGTTTGCAAGCAGATTACAAAGAACCGCGACTCCCGGCAGCCACATTCCCAAGCCATAACCACCGGCCTCAAAAGTCTTCACCATCTGATTTGAAAAAATAACCGCGCACAAAATCATCCCGGCCATGAACAGCGAGTTTAAGGCGCCGAGCTTCATTTGTAAAATGCGATTCTTATATTTTCCGATCTCCATGACAGCAAGGGTAAGCGCTGCAATCGCAAATATGCCCGTTAACGAATATGGAAAGTATTGAGTGTTATTAACATTGTTCTGTATAACGCTGTAATACAATGGAAAAAGCTGGTGCGACTGCCCGATAGGATCGTTATAAATCCATACGGGAAAAAATATTGAACTTGCCAGACAGAGAATAGCGATCACCAGAAATAGAGTTTGAATCCTTTGCCACATATGATTGTTGATTTAACTTGCCGCGCTAATTGTGGGGCAAAACTAACCGGAATTAATTATTTGAGAAAGGTACCGACGATTTCCTCCATAAATCTTATACCCGCTTTATGAGAACTGCTTACGTTATTGACGTTGTAAGAACGCCAATCGGAAAATATGCTGGCACGCTTGCTACCGTCCGTCCTGACGATCTGGCTGCACATGTAATCAAAGAATTGATGGCTCGAAATCCGGCAATCGCTCCAGAGTTATTAGAAGACGTCGTTTTTGGTGCGGCCAATCAGGCTGGTGAAGACAACCGAAATGTCGCACGCATGGCTTTGTTGTTAGCTGGTTTGCCGTCCTCGATTGGGGGCGTTACTGTCAACCGGCTATGCGCGTCCGGCTTGCAGGCGATAATGGACGCATCGCGCGGAATTATGAACGGAGATGGAGTGGCATACATAGCAGGTGGTGTTGAAAGCATGAGCCGGGCACCATTTGTCATGGCGAAATCTGAAGAAGCTTATGCTCGAAAACCGGAAGTTTATGACACAACGCTGGGCTGGCGTTTTGTAAACAAAAAACTCGCAAAACTTTACCACCCGTTTTCAATGGGCGAAACTGCTGAAAATGTAGCAGAGAAATGGAGCGTGACTCGCGCAGAACAGGATGAATTCGCATTCAATTCACAGTCGAAATACAAGACTGCATTTGAATCCGGAAAGTTCGCTGATGAGATTGTTTCGATCAAGGTCGATAAAGGTAGAAATGAAACGATTGTTTTTGATCGCGACGAACAACCACGGGAGACGACGCGCGAAAAATTAGCAACACTGAAACCAGCCTTCCGGGAAGGGGGCTCTGTGACTGCTGGAAATTCATCGGGCATCAATGATGGGGCCGCGGCTTCGTTACTTGTGAGTGAAGAAACCGTAGTGAAGTATAACCTCAAGCCATTGGCGCGTGTAATGGGGATGGCCATTGCCGGGGTAGATCCTGCTTACATGGGGGTTGGTCCTGTA
>DASPJN010000149.1:0-9736 GCA_035628595.1 Chryseosolibacter sp. | reverse complement strand
GACAAGATTCTTCATGAGGGAGATCTAGTCAACATCGACGTGTCGGCAGAACTCAATGGCTATTGGTCTGACAACGGCGGCTCATTTGTATTGGGGCAGGACATCAATGGACATCAATCGCTTGTCGATGCTTCGAAAAACATTCTTGAAAAAACAATCTCCCGGATAAAAGGAGGTGTGAAGATTGCCGAAGTGGGCGGTTTCATTGAAGCGGAATCGCGCAAGGCAGGTTACACCGTCATCAGGAACCTGACTGGTCACGGTATCGGCCGAAAGTTGCACGAAACTCCTCATGAGATCGCGAATTATCGTGACCGGGATAATCATCAATGTTTCAGAAAAAATATGGTGATCGCCCTTGAAACGTTTATCTCTACTCGCTCAACAATTGCCAGAACAACTCCCGACGGATGGACGCTTGTCGGAAACAACGGAGGCTACGTTGCACAGCATGAACACACGATGATCGTCACCGACAACGAACCGGTAGTGCTCACCTTGGACAATGGCCTATTCGATTTCTAAGCCGGCTTTTCAATATCAACCGGCACTATCTTATGTGCCAAAACAATCTAAAAAACATTTTTCAAGTTCTGTCTCAAGATCGAACGCGATAACGAAGCGGGCATATGAAGTTAATGGCATGCTTAGCATGTCAGTCCTTTGAGAAACCGATGAGATGTAAGCCGTAAAAACCGTTTTGTCACGAATGAAAGAAAAGTTTTGAATTTTAACTTTCCAGTAAATCAGGATTGTGGAAATTGTCCACAGTTTAAATCATACCTGAATTGAAGATACTGTTGGGAAGTCGGGCGAAGATGATGTTTGTATACACCATGTTTGCAGCTATTACAATTCAAGCGGTCGCTGTCGACAAAGAAAAACCAAAAGGCAAACTCCTCAGCGCTGAGCAAAAATCCACGATTGAATATTTCCAGGAAGTTGCTCTTGGGTTTGAATACGGGAATGTCTCGCCTGTTACCAGGAAATGGAAAGGAAAAATGAAAATATTTGTTGCCGGTTCAGCGGATGCTTCATTGGTCAATGAACTCAATACTATAGTCGAAGACATCAACGCGCTGGCTTCTGATGGTTTCCACATCGAAATTGTTTCCAGACAAGAAGAATCGAACTGTTTTGTGTTTTTCGGCAGCGCAAAAGTTTACGCAGAACTTTACCCGAAGCAGGCCGGACTTTTAAGAAAAGCATCAGGTCTGTGTACCGTGAGTTGGAACAATCACAACGAGATTGTGAAAGGCCACATCTTTGTAAGAACCGAAGGGAATAGCATTGAAGAACAACGTCACGTTATCAGAGAAGAGCTCACGCAGGCACTCGGATTTGGAAAAGATTCCCCTCGATTCATGGACAGCATCTTCCAGTCAAAGTTTACGCTGCCAACTCAGTATGCTCCCATCGATCGTGAGCTGATCCGGATGTTATATCACACCGACATGGAAACAGGTTTAGAAGCCAGCGAGGTTGAAGCCGTTCTGACTTCTATCATGCTCGCGCGCACTGACGCTTAACACTGAAAACGTTTTTTTTCCAGTAGTTGCCTTCTGGACGTCGGCGATTTAAAAACAGGCGCATATCTATTCGACTGAGGAATAATTTTTCTTCCTACCTTCGTGGCCCAATAGACCAGTCGATGTTTAATCAGTCAGAACAGGAAGAGCGCGAATATCTTGAATTAGTAAAGGAAAAGCTTTTGCTTGCGATCGCACGCATCGACGAACGCGTTCGCGAATACGCTGAAGAACTCCGGCGCAACAAGCAATATATTCACGAGCACCAGTCCGGTTTGGATGAAGCAGATTTAGTTGCTGCGGGGCAATCCATCGACCGAATGGCATTTACAGGGGAATCTGCCGTAGAGCGAAAGCGAAAGCTGATCAAACTTAATCAATCCCCCTACTTCGGCAGAATTGATTTCAGGCAAACGAACGCTGCCACCACACCGATCTACATCGGCATCTACACCTTCACGGATGAAACGATGCGGACAAACCTTGTCTACGACTGGCGTGCTCCGATCTCGTCCATGTTCTACGACTTCGAATTGGGAGAGGCATTTTACCAGACACCATCGGGAAAAGTTTCGGGCGACATCCTGCTAAAACGTCAATACAAGATCACGGATGGCCGGATGGAGTTCATGATCGAAAATGCGGTGAACATTCACGATGAGCTGCTACAGAAAGAGCTTAGCAAATCATCGGACGACAAAATGAAAAACATCGTTGCCACGATACAACGAGATCAAAATGCCGTCATTCGAAATGAAACCGCTCCTGTCATGATCATTCAGGGAGTTGCCGGCTCTGGAAAAACATCTATCGCGCTCCATCGCATTGCCTTCCTGCTGTATCGTTTCCGCGATTCAATCAGATCGAAAGACATTTTAATTATTTCTCCGAATAAGGTTTTCGCGGATTACATCTCAAATGTATTGCCTGAACTGGGCGAGGAAACAATACCGGAGCTTGGGATCGATGAGCTCGCGGCGGAAATCTTCGAGCACAAAATTCCCTTCCAGAATTTCTTTCAGCAGGTTTTGCAGCTGCTTGATCATCATGATCAGCATTTCATTGAACGAATAGAATTTAAATCCACTTTTGAATTCTTAAGTAAAATGAATCAGTTCATGATTCACATCGAAAACAACTACTTTACTTTTACGGAGCTGAAGGTAGCAGGCGTGATTGTTCCGTTTCCTTTTATTCAGGAAAAATTCAAAGCATATCACCGCATCCCGATATTGAAACGTTTTTCAGAGGTAGGAAAGGATGTCCAGAATTATGTACGCGATCAGGTGAAACGCAAACTCTCCGGGCATGAGAAAACGATCATCTGGGAAGCGATTCCTAAAATGTTTCGGGTAAACAATCTCATGGAACTCTACCGTGATTTTTATCGCTGGATGAAGAAGGAGCATCTGTTTAAGATGCAAGGCCAGATATTCGAATACTCCGATGTTTTTCCCCTGATCTATTTCAAGATCCGGCTCGAAGGTGTACAACCTTATGACCACGTCAAGCATTTACTCGTCGACGAAATGCAGGACTATACACCCGTACAGTACGCTGTGATCTCGAGATTATTCAAGTGCAAGAAAACGATCCTTGGTGACATCACACAAACTGTTAATCCGTACAGCGGATCTTCGTCGGATGGAATCAACCAGGTCTTTCCGCAAGCCGATACAGTGAAGCTTTTCAGGAGCTACCGGTCAACGCTGGAGATCGTTGAGTTCTCACAACGCGTGTTAAGAAATCCAGATATCATCGCGATGGAACGGCACGGTGTGCCGCCGGCGGTAAAAGGTTTTGCAAACAACCAGGAAGAACTGACACATATTAAAGAGCTCCTCTTCGCATATCGTCACTCCGGCTATCAGTCGCTCGGCCTCATTGGGAAAACACCGGAACAATGCGGCCTCCTCTTCGATGAACTGAAAGGACAGGATGTGCATTTACTTACGGACGAGAGTACAACATTTAAAAATGGAATTGTGATCACAACTGCGCACCTGGCAAAAGGCCTTGAGTTCGACGAAGTCATCATTCCATTTGCCTCTTCGAAAAATTATCATACTGCTGTTGATCGTCGAATGCTTTATATCGGATGTACACGCGCGATGCACCAGTTAACGCTCACCTATTCGAGAGAGGTATCACCGCTCATTCAATGATCGCCCGGGAATTTTGAAGCCCATCCGGGATGATGTTAAACTACTATCGTCGTCGCGGGACAGAAGTGAAGTTTTTTATCTTACTTTGTATCGATTGCGACGTGCTGATCAAAAAAAATATGTACTCCAAATTCTGGCTCATCATTAAAGACGATACAAAAAGGACCTTTGAAGTTTGTGGTCAGGACGCAAACACAAATTCTTTTACCAATAAAACGTATGCGATGCAACGGTCCGGCATGAATGTGAGCTGCGTAACCCAGCCCATCACAAACAGAACGGCAAGCAAAGACTTCATCAAATTCACCGCGTATACTCGGGAAGATGGTCTTTACGATCGTTTGCTTAAGGAATACCGCGCGATCACAATGGGTGGCGTGAACGACTGGGTAGATGAAGATGATAATTGAAGGGCGGGTGCAAAGTGATGCTTTCAACACATCACATCAGCTGACATTATAGTCGTCGCGAACCGTTTTCTTACCTCGCGTCCTGATGAATTGCCTTTCTTTTTATTTGGACGGAGCCTTTGCTTCTGCTTTTTCGGTGTTGATATCTTTGGCTTACCTGGCTTTGTACCATAGTACGCTTTCGCCGAAGAAGTTTTTTCTGCCCGCGATTGCGCGGCACCATCCATCATTGTTCCGAGAAACAACATCGCGATCATTGGAAGAGCGATCTTAAATATTTTCATAACCTCACATTATGAAAATCCCAGCTAACAAAAGCGTGCCGGTTCAGTCAAAGTTTACGGTGACTACCGCGTAGCCAGCATCGGGGATATACCCGTGCAACAAGGCGGGACGCCATCGTGGGGCCGACTTCAAAAGCTCGACTGCAAGTTTGTCGGTTTTGGATGAAACACTCTCTTCAATATTAAAATCAGTAAGCACGCCAGTCGGGGTTACGGCAAAGCTGACCTTGACCATTCCCCGCCTCGCAGTCTGCGTCTTTTGAACCTCACGATCAAGCCATTCGTAAAACTTCGCATACCCATTAGCAGGCTGCGGAAAAATTACACTTCCATCATAAACAAAAGTTTCACCCTTCTTACTCCTTGATCGGCCGCTTACCATTTTGCCGTGCAAGAATTCTTCCTTGTAGTGCAGATCGCCGTTTTCGAAATAACCGAGCCATGTGCCCTCCTGTTTTCCATCAAGGTATTCACCGCTTGTTTTAATCTGACCGTTTGCAAAATGTTCAACAAAGGTGCCATTGCCATTTGAAACCAGCAGGTTTCCGGTGCTGTCCCAAACGTTTTTCACAAATGATATCTGATCGTAGACGACTTCTCGAGCCAGTCTTCCATTCACATGAAAGTATTGCCATTTCCCTGTGCTATAATCATCCTTGTAGCGGCCGGCTGATTCGTATGTTCGGTGATCAGAATAATACAAAAAGACACCATCGCGTTTGCTGTTCTTGTACACGCCCTTCATTTGAATGTCACCATTCGCATAGTAATCGCGCACCGGCCCCTGCCACTGCTGCGCTGTGTCGCGGTAACCCAATCTGTAATAGGTTCCGGGCCGTTCGATCTCAATCCAATTCTTGTCGTACCACACTTTCGTGAACACAAGACTATCTGATCCTTTGCCAGCGCCTGGTTCGGGTTCATCCCTCGCAACGGGCATTTGTTTGCTGAGTAGCCGATGCTCCACTTGTGTATACCGGCTCATTGAGTCCTGTACAATTTCAATGCTATCCATGAAGATGTATGATTCGTCTTCAAGAAGGCTAATGCGAAAATCATTTTCCAGTTCGCGAAAATGGATATAGCGCCGGAGTTTGAAAGTGTCCTGCTGCAAGTCAGCGGGAACATATGGCACCGCGTTAAGCAGATTGACAGCCGAATCCCATGCATGTGATTGGGCTTTAAAGAACGTCAGATAATCAGCATCGTTCAATGGCTCGCGTTTACTAAAATCACGCGCGCGTTCATCATTTGAAATAACCTGTTGAAAGAACTGGTAATAAGAAACCTGGTAGGTAGGAAGCAGGAAAAAGATGACAACAAATCCGAGAAGCATCGGAAACTCGACGCGTACTGTTTTGAAATTACGTGAAAGCAGAAACGTGAAGGCAGCAAGCGCTACTCCCGTTAACATGCCGCCGATATGTGCTGCATTGTCAGCGTTGAAACTCTCAGCGAGCGCTAAATTCAATCCGGCGAAAATTACAAAGTTCAATAATATGGATTTTATCTGCGTCAGGTCGCGGATGTTAACCATGATCGCCGCACAGATCGTGAATCCGTAAAGCCCGAAGATCGCTCCCGATGCGCCAACACCAACTACGAACTCGTTCCAGTACAAGCTCAGCAGTGCGCTGCCAAGCCCTGAAAGAAAATATATCAGTAGAAATTTTTTTGACCCGAGGGCCGACTCAACTTCACGCCCAAGTGAATACAAAGCAAACATGTTTACGGCAAGGTGGATCAGGTGTCCATGTAGAAACATGTGCATAAATATCCGGTACCATTCTCCGTCAAGCGTGAACGGGTTATATAGGGCGCCGAAGGCGAGCAAACTATAAAGCCATTTCGGATCTTCAAATGTGCCTGCATGAAGGAAACACAGTCCGAAGATGAGGATGTTCAGTGCTAGTAGCGTTATGGTTGCAGGAATTTGCCGGATGATATTCATGATCTCAGCAAAGATAACTTTGCGCCCGATAGTTCGTCGAAAAAAGTATGATTGACCGCGCATGAAAGCGCAAGCTTAACGTTCAATGAGGATTTTTTGAACAGCTAATGTTTTTCCGTCGGACAAAGAAATAAAATACAAACCACCCGGCAGGCTTACGTTCAATTGTACATTCCTCTGATTTCCAACCAGGTGTTCTGTTAAAACGACTTCTCCTGTCGCATTGATAATCTGAATCTTTGTCAACAAACGCGAACCATTCCAGGTGATATTGATTTCATTTCCATGAACGGGATTCGGATAAATCTGGATGCCCGCACCACCTTCCGGATCGGTTGCAGTAATGAGATCGTCATCAACTTCGCCATCCTCACTGCCATCATCTTCAACGCCTTCACCCTCGCTTTCGTCGCCTTCGTCGTTCTCACCATTACCATCGTCTTCACCTTCCTCGCCACCCTCCTCGTCGCCGGAATCGTCCGATCCATCATCGCCGTTATCGCCTTCACCGTCTTCATCATCCTCACCAGTGCCGTCGCCTCCTTCGCCACCGTCGCCACCATCTTCTCCGTCTCCATCTCCTTCTTCGCCTTCTTCTCCCTCACCGGAGTCATCTCCGTCATCTTCGTCTTCATCTTCACCCGATCCGTCTCCTTCGCCGCCTTCACCATCACCGGTGCCATCTCCCTCACCGTCGTTTTCATCTCCTTCGCCGTCTCCTTCACCGTCGTCTTCTTCACCTTCGTCTTCCTCACCACCATCTTCGTCATCGTCTTCTTCACCCTCCTCGCCGCTACTTCCTGTGATTGTTACAGGCGCGGACCATTCATTCCATTGATCAGTTGATGGCGAAGTTGAAGTACGACTAAAGCGCGCGCGGTAAACACCAGCACTGGTGACAGTTAGTTTATTATTGCCTTCGCCTGCTACAACAGCGCCATCCTTTTCCCATTGATAAGCCAGGTAACCTTCAGCAAGCTCAAGACGCGGGTTAAACGTAGCGGTAATTTCTGTTTTTCCATAGGCAATATGAAGATCCGATTTACTCTTCGACAACATCCACTTGTAGAGATCGGGTTCTGCAAAAGTTCGTCCCCAAACAACGTGGCCCGCATCCTCGTAAACAGTATATTTTGTCTGCGCCCCTGCATTTTCAAACTTACTTAAAACCTCTTCCGTGAATGCAGGGCTTGGATCTTTATCCTTTCCGCCCTGGAAAACCCACAACGGAATATGGCTCACACGATGCTGCTGATTGTGTTTAAAAATATTAGCCGCTTCCGTTACGGCCGACATCGGGATAGCGGCGGCGAATAACCATGAAGCTCTTTTCAATGCTTCGTACACAGCGTAACCGCCGATCGAAAGTCCTTCAATGTAGATCCTGTCTTCATCGATGTTGTATTGCCGGCAATGTAACTGCACAAGCCGAATGACATCTTCAACATTCAGCGAATCCCAGATATTCATCATCTGCGGCATTAGCACGAAACCAGGAAATGCGTTTGACGGAAGTGTGTTGTCACCGGGAAGCTTGCCGGCGGCGGCTTTACGGGCTTTGAGGTGCTGTGGTGCGCCGATAGCCAAATGATAGTCATTATTCAATAAGGGGTGATCTGGATTCCGTGGTGCCGGTGGATTGTTTGCATTTGGATCATAGGTCGCGTCCGCGTGAAAACATTCTTCATAATAACAGTTACCACGCTCCTTCGCACCATGCAACAAAACGATCATCGGATACCCGCGTGCAAAATTTTCGTCATAATTCTCTGGCTTTAGTAACCGGTAGTTCATGATAAACGAATCTTCCGAACCATCCTTCTTCCGCAGATGACCTTCATTATAGGGACTCGAGTCCCAATTCGTCATGTCGAAGAACGCATTGGTTCGAACACCTCCGGCATTTTCACGAAAGGAAAAAGTGATGTTTTCCTTCAGATAATAATAATGAGTTTCGGAAATGCTGGTACGGATGTCGAGCACACCGTACGGCATGGATGCGTTATACAGATACGACGACTTCACCTGTGCGTGAAGCGACAGCACGCCTAAAAGAAAAACAATAAAAGTTATCCACCTGCACATACGTTACCCACCCCTGCTGCGGTAAAAATTATACCATTGATTTTCGAGGTGTCCGTTAAAACTTCATCATAACAGATTCCTGAGGCGGGGCATTGCGCAGGCCGCCGAAGGTGTCCGCCGAAGCCAGGCCAAGGCGGAATCTCGGTCTGCATTTGTCATTTACCCTCACCAAGATTCCATGCCTGCTGTCGAAACCTAACCTCGAAGTCGGGCGAGATCCCTTCGCCGCAGCACACATGCCGGGCGGCTCAGGATCTATAACGCTCTTTTTTTAAAGAAAGAGAAAATTATCCTTGCGTTTCACTACTCGTCACTGCGAAGATTCCTGAGGCGAAGGGGATTGTGCAGGGCGCCGAAGGATCTCGGTCTGCACTTGTCATTGACCCTCACCAAGACTCCATGCCTGCTGTCGAAACCTAATATTGCAGTCCGGGTGAGATACCTGCCTTCGCAAAAATGCTTCAGCAGGCAAGCCTTCGCCCGCAGCGCACTCCTGCGCGGTGCGTCATAAAAAAACCGAGATGCCCTTCAGTTATCAATACTTTTTTACACCACCTCGTTCCGATACCAGCGCCCCGCAACCAAAAACCTCCCCATCCATCCGCGATCTTCGCATGCAATACATTGTATTTCAAAATCCAACACTTTGTACTGCGTGTCCAACAGTTTGTACATCGTGCCCAACTTTTTGTTTCATGAATAAAAGGGCAATAATGTGTGGTCATTTTCTCCGTTCGTCCGTTCCGCAAGAATGAACTTCCGGTTCTTCGACGTGTTTTTGCATGCCGGCGCATTGTTTCGCGCACCCGACCTTATGTTTTTTGATGTCGGCCAGTTAAAATAAGTGTTCTCTTCACCGTAAAGTCCGCCCCTTACGCGGAACCATGCACTTGCTCATCGCAAATTTGGATTCGCGAACATGTAATTTTCATTTCCAACAGTTTGTACTTCGGCTCCAATAGTTTGTACTTTGACCCGCACTTTGCACTTCGTGTCCGACACTTTGATATTTCAAGTTGCACGTTTGTAGTCCGGACGACTTAGCCCGAACCGTGGCCTCGTACAACAGAGGCTATTATCACCATCAAGGAATGACCTCGTCGCCAGCCAGTAACTCTTGAAACCTTCCGCGGTGTCACTTGCCCGTCACTAACAACCGGATGTCTATACGTTCGCGCGTTCACAGTTGATTTATGTTTCTTCAACGGCTGGTTACTGCCGGTTGTCGACATTATCTTATAATGAAAGAAAAATTGAAAACTTTGGTCTGCCGCTTGCGTGTATATCAGTATACTATAAACATTAAAGTTTA
>DASPJN010000148.1:0-3866 GCA_035628595.1 Chryseosolibacter sp. | reverse complement strand
CGCTGAGTAATTTTGGCGGAACCGAATCATTGTTCCCAGGTCTTCAAATGATTTGTCGGTGGGGTTAAACAAAAATGCGCGGTTGTGTGTGTTGGCCAGTGATCCCGAATATTGTGCTTGTGTAATCAGGATTTTTCCATCCTGGAGTTGCGTCACCGTCTCGACTGGCGATTCGGCATAACTATCAGGTGTGGTAATTTCTTCCAGATAGGGGAAACTGTTTTCTGTTTGTGGCTCTTCGTCTTCACTGCCGCCACACGCGAAGAGGGCTACGGAAATTAGTAAGATCAATCGCTTCATTGTTGTGGGATAAAAAGGAAAGTTAGCGCATAGCCTTATCGATCGAAATACCGGCCAGTACGGATTCCACGTAGGAAATTGCGCAATCAATTTGAAACGTCGATGGAATAAACGACTCAAAACAAGATTATACCTAATTAATGTGGCTGAGTTATTTCAAGCGTGCGTCGACATAAAAACGTGCGATAAAGGGCGAACTACCTTCGCCCTCTCATTTTTTCATTGCTGCGGTTCCTTATCCAGCGCATCTCTTTCTTTTTCAGAGGCAGCGTGCGTGGGCCGGCCCCGACGTTCATCAGCTGGCTTTTCGGTTGGCTGCATATTCTTGTGCATTTTTTCTGCATTCGATGCATCGGGCATTGTGTTCATCATCCCCACCATCGCTTTATTCTGCAATCCCGAGATAACCCTGCTTTTTCCGCTCATCAAGGCATCGTAACCATCTTTTGCTACCACTGCAGGATCAGCAAGCTGGTGATCCTGGAACTCTTTCGTCTCGGTCATATCTGCTTTAAAGAAGAAATCAGTATCCGTTCTTCCGGGAAGAAGCGCGGTTATTGTGATTCCTGTTTCCTCAAGCTCATGAGCAATCGCTTCTGAAAACGACAGCACGAATGCTTTGCTCGCCGCATAAATAGAAAATTCCGGTGCGGGCGTTTTTGAAACAACGGAAGCGAGATTCAAAATCTTGCCATGATTGCGTGACACCATTTCGCCAAGAAACAAGCGCGTAAGCGTGATCAACGACGTAATGTTAAGCTGGATCAACTCCAGATGGCGCTCAAGCGGAACGTCATGAAATGCGCCCTTCTGACCCTGCGCAGCGTTGTTAATCAAAACATCAACCGTAATATTCTTTGCTTTTACTTCCTGGAACACTTCTCTTGCAGCGGCGGGATCAAAAAGATCCTTATCGATCAAGTGAACGTCAACACCGAGTTGTTGAAATTCGTCACTTGCTTCGAGCAAACGTTCATTCGAACGAGCGACAAGCACGAGATTGTAGCCGTCCTTCGCAAGAAGCTTTGCTATTTCATACCCGATGCCGCTTGTTCCACCCGTTACCAATGCATATTGATCTTTTTTATTTTTATTTTTTTCCATAGTCGACTGTTTTGTAACTGCGGAAAAAATGTGTTCCATAAAAGCGGGCTTAGTACAGATTCGACAGCACGCTCTCCTGCTGCAACCTGCCCATATTTCGGAGAACGTGTGTTAGGGATAGAAGCGGAAAGCCCGGAGCCATGCGCAGGTATGGGCGCGGTTTGCGAGGACTTGTAGCGGATAGCCCGGCATCAGGGTTTGCGAAAGCGCCGGCGGTGCAACACCATAAAAACGAATTGACACCCAACCATGAATTTTTGGGCTGTTGTATATTTTCGTAAAAGACAATCGTTAGGCGATGTCGCTATCGTTTGATTTAGCGCAACCTGCGTTTCTAAGCGCCGATAGCATTTCAGGCTCGGGATCCTCGCCGCGGATGATCTTTCGACGGTGTGCGATGCCCCAGTGCGCGATGGCGATGATTACCGGTTCGAGCGTAAGGCCATACCCGGTAATTTCATATTCAACTGTGATCGGTTTTGTTTCTTTCACGGTACGTGTGACAAGCTGATGTGTTTCAAGATCCTGCAATTCTTTTGATAACATTTTCGCACCGATGCCGTCCACTTCACGTAACAAGTCCATAAAACGCATCCTGCCACCAAAGAGCAGCGCACCGATCAATTGAATTTTCCACTTGCCGCTTAAGACTTCGATTGCATCGCGTGTGCCTAAAGTTCGTTCCTGGCGTCCGGCGGTGCATGAAGCTGGTTTTGTTCGCGGGGTGGCTATGAGCGTTTCGTGTTCCATAGTGCTAATTTCACTACAAACAACTGAAGCGTCAATTTGGTTTCCTTCAGGAAACTGGTTTCCAAAGGGAAATCCATGGCGAAAGTATATTGGCGGTCGTTGATTTTTGTGCGAACAAAAACAACATCACAATGAAAAGGGATAAAATTCTTTACTGGGTGACGACTGGCTTGATTTCGTCAGCAATGCTTACAAGTGCGTTCATGTACCTGACAAAACACGACGCGTTGGTCGCGGGCTTCAATGCAATAGGACTTCCTCTTTATTTCCTCGCAATACTCGGCGTGGCGAAACTTGCTGGCGCCGTTATGTTGCTTGTACCGGCCTGGGATCGTTTGAAAGAGTGGGCGTATGCCGGTTTCGCATTTACATTTATTGGCGCGGCGTGGATTCACCTTGCGACAGGAACTCCATGGATGGCACCATTGGTATTTTTATTCGTGTTAGCGCTTTCGTATACATTCCGCCTGCGGATTCGTTGATGGTTTGAAAGGTCATCATCGTGCGCGCGATGGCCTTTCTTTTTTTTGATTTACTAATCAGGGAAACGTTAGCGGAAAGTTATTTCATTCTGTAGCTGGAGGCTTCCATTGATCACATCCAGATACATGAGTCGCTGTGTCAGTTCCTTTTTACTGGCTGTGCCTTGCGGAATGTTGTGCTTTCTTATTCGTCGTGGCAAGTGATAGATGGTTTTAAATGTTGCGTCTTTTAACAATCGCGTGGCAATCAAGTTAAATTTTTCTTCCTGGAGAAATGGATTCGGAATTCGCCGATGAATCAATTTTCCATTTGATAATTCAATGTGAGAATGGACGCTGAAAAATGTACTGTCGTATCTTGCCATGTCTTTTTGGAACATCGCAATTTCTCCCGGATGATCGAACGGTAATTCAATTGTGACGTTGATGCTGCTTCCCGATTTTTGCGCCTGCATTCTTACGCTCACTTTCTTCATGATGTCGGGATACTTGAAAGTATGCACCACTGGATCTTGCATGTCGGCCACGCGGAACGTTGTGTCGTAGAATGATCCCTTGTCCTTGAGGAATGCTTCAGCTTGCTGTTCATCGCTCATCTGCAGACTGTATCGGTAAATCCCTGATCCATCCTTGTTGATGAATATCTCCTCGACAATATCGATGCATCCGGCCATTACGCAGGCCAGGCATGCAATGACAATGCTTGAAGTATTTTTTAGCAACATCAAATAATATAAGGATAACTTTTCAGCTTCGCACAGGGTACTTCTAAAAAAAGAACGTCGTGGATCCTTAGCCGCCCGGTATGCGCGTTGCGGCGAAGGCTTTGCCTGCTGAAGCATTCTGCGAAAACAGGTATTTCGCCCGGACTGCAATATTAGGTTTCGATAGCAGGCGTGAGTCAAAGGTGAGGGTAAACGAAACGCGCAGACCGAGATCCTTCGGCGCCCTTCGCAATCCCCTTCGCCTCAGGAATTTGTCAAAGGGGAGTAGCGAAGTGGAAGTGCGAGGTATCTCGCCCCGAACTTCGGAATTTCGTTTTGTAGCTATGCATGAATATATCGGTGAGGTCAATGGCACGCGCAGACCGGGATTCTTCGGCTCCCTTCGCCTTAGGAATCCGGCAACAAAAAACCCCCGACAATCTTATTGCCGAGGGTCTCATACCTGTTGATTAATCATACTTACTGACTCTTAAACTTAATTCTACTGATCGATTTGTAAAGGTCA
>DASPJN010000147.1:0-3053 GCA_035628595.1 Chryseosolibacter sp. | reverse complement strand
GTAGTCCGTAGGGGAATCCTCATTTTTCTTATAACCTATTGAAAATTATTTACTTGTCTGTGTCGTAATCTCGTTTAGCGACACCGGAACGACACGCATCATTAGAGTCGTTTTGTTGCGCTGACATAATCCCCTTGACGCCGTCTGACCACCCGAAACTGTACGCTTTATGAAGCGCCTTAATAATTGTCTCTTTGTTGTCGGCCGGTAGTCCAGTTTCTTCAAAAATCTCAAGTATCTCCTGCTCTAACTCAGGATGGCCGCCGTGCTTTTTTGCAAACTCTTCTATTTTCATAACACTAAGATAACTGAAAAAGCCGGCTTTCTCACGACCGGCTTTTATTGACTTACTCTTCTCATCGCCCTGATTTTCAGGACGGGGTAAATGTAGTGATTAATCTTAATTACCAAACTCAGTTCCGTGGACATCTTTAATGAAAAGGTGTATATCAATTTCGGGATTTGCGTTCATGTTGCTTTCGCACTCAATCATCCATTCATGACTAAGTATACACCTATCATCTGTACCGGGGCAATTGCCGTTATCAAATACAATTGGATAGTTGTCCAGCGCAATAGTTTGATCAAATTTTCCTTCACTATAAAATCTTGCGGTTGGCGCCCCTATCACTTGAAATGTGTTTGAGTTTAGTGGCACTCTTATTTCAAAATTCATTGTATTCGCCCATTTTTCCGGATGTATCGCCGCGTCGGGTAGTTCTGTGCCTTGTCTTTGCGCTGTTCCATTGATTGTCAATTCAAATTCGGTTGATGAGGTTGATGTTGACTGTATATCAAAGTCTTCGCTTGAATAATGATAGTACTCGTCTCCAGGACGAACGGATGACATTGTTATTTCGGTCGATTTTATATCCGTTACTCCATCCCCATTTATTGAGGTTAGATCAAACTCCGAGGCTATCCAGACATTTGTAAACGGAATATCAGGAGTGTACACATAAGGATTATCATCGTCCTCTGAACATGCTATAACGAGGACTAATAAAACAACGAGTAGATTTCTCATGATTGAAACTGGTTTTCTGCTTTCAGGGCGTCGTATTTCGCGGCTTTTGATTCAATGGATTGAGGTTCACTGATACGCTTTAACGCAGAAATGATACGTTCGTTTTGTTCCTCTGTTCTGTTTCCTGAAACTTTTTCCGCTGCGCGGGCGAGAACATACGGTATGATAGCAAACGCGCAAGCCATCGCCGCGCTCGCGGCTTGCTGTGGTGCCTGTGTAGAAAAGAACGCTGAAACAAGAAACAACCCCCCAACCAAGCAGGATAAGATTGTGATTACCCAAAAGAAGTTTTTCATAAATTATAGAGAGTTTAAAGGTTTACTTACAAAGCCAATAATCGACTCCGCCGTGATGTGAGCATGCGCCCGAACCTGTCGCGTCCGATCTACTCCCATCCATGCAGATAGCGCCTATCCTTTGCGTGTGGTCTGCGTCACACGGAACGCCGCCGGGATCATCTTCCGAGCATGAAAGACTTACAACCAGCAATAAAATAGAAAATAAACGGTTCATATATAAAGGGTTTTATGTTTGACACTAAATGACACCTCTATGCACTTACTTCGATTTATTACCACGGTAAAAACTATTTTTTCCTCTCCTGATGATGGCAATAATGTTGAGGTTGAATGTGGCGCAAGATTCGTAAACAGATGTACAACCTTAATATTAATGCACTATGCCAACGCGTAGCTTTCACAACAGTAATGCGCTCACTGAAGCGCTCGTCGCCAAACTATCAAACAGACTTGATTACGAACGCCTCAATAAGTTTGTAACCATTGCAATTGAAGCCAATCAACATCATTTAGACCTAATGGGTGATAGCATGTCATTAAATGACAAATTCGAAATGCAGGCTATCCTAAATCAAGGCGCGTTCCTGTCACTTGTTTTAGCTAATCTTCGATGACAAGACTTCGATTGTTCTTTGTTGACTTAATGCCATTGACCTAAAGGCTTCCAGGTCATCATTTAATGTTTGCCAAACAGCCGCTTCAATCGTTTTTGTTGCGGCTGTATGTTTTTCCGCTATTTCACCCATAAACACGTTCGCTATCTCGACTTTCAATGATGGGTAGGCTTTCAGTATCTGATCCATCGTGTCAAGTTTCATTGACGTGCCGTTTTTAACGTTGCCTATAGCAGTATTTGATAAGCCTGTTTTTCTGGCTACCTCTCGATCAGATTTTTCAGAATTAATCTTACTGATAATCAAATCGTTAATACGCTTTCCTATTGATTCGGGTTCCACGTGAAAACTTTTCTTGACAAAATAGTTGCATGTGTCAACAAAAGTTGACACCTTAGCATCATCAAGCACAATATAGCGGATATGAGCAAAAAAGGAACAGGTGAAGCAGAAACCCCGGAACTAGTTGAGGTAAGGAACGTCGAGTTTGATGAACAAACAGACGGTTTGATTGACGAATGGAGAGGAAAACAAAAGCGATTCGGAAGAAAATACAAGCGCGGTCAGGCAGTGGTTGAATTAGCGAAGATCGGACTTAAAGCGGAGGGCATCGAATAATGGAAGCCAAGACAGTACAGTTCACACCGGAACTATCAGTTGCCTCTTTAATGGCTGAACTGAAAGAGCATATCAGCAATGAATTAAAAAAAGAATTAAAAGAGGCGGTCGTGGAGAAGCCGAAAAGTGTAAAAGAGATCGCCTCTTATTTCTCTGTATCAGAAGATACGATTTACAGGTGGATGCGTGACGGAGATATCCCCTTTCATAAGGTGCAGGGCCGCACGTATTTCTTCGCCTCGGAGTGCAAAAAGATGATCCTCAAATCATAGAAACCTCAAAAACATTTGACTTATGAACTCATCTATTTCTCAACATCAAAAATCAACAACATGCGGAAGCTCAAGTGGGTTATTATCCTCGCTGTTATTGTTATCCTTGGCGCAACTGCGTTCTCGGTACTCGATCCTGACCCTCCCTGTACGCCGGGAAGCTCTACGTGGCCGGGTTGCCTTGGAGGAGGTAAGTAAAAGACAGTTAGTAGGATTAGGTTTT
>DASPJN010000146.1:0-3065 GCA_035628595.1 Chryseosolibacter sp. | reverse complement strand
ACCCGCGACAAAGAATACGACCTGACGCAGGGACATCCGAATTCAAAAATTCATTACGTTTCCGGAAATGCAAATGGTGAAGCGGAAACAGTTGAGGTGAAGCTTAGTCCAGCGAGTACCGCGCGCAAAAAGATCTTTGAGTACGACTTCGCAGAGCTTGAAGTGAAAGGACGCGCATCACGCGGAAACACGATCACGCATTATCCCGTAAGGAAGGTTGAGTTCCTGAAGGCAGGGGCATCTACTTTAAGCAAGATTGATCTTTGGTACGATGACGCCTCCGGTCGTTTGAATAAGGATAGCCGTGGAAGGAAACTTGGAAAGTTCGATGCCGATGATCAGATCATCGCGTTTATGCGAAATGGCTCGTACAAACTGACAACTTTCGACCTCACCAACCGCTATGATCCGGAGAAGACGCTGCATGTCGAACGATTCAATCCCAAGAAGGTAATCTCTGCAGTTTATGTTGATGGCGAGAGCAAGCAATATATGGTGAAACGTTTCATGATTGAAACAAGCACTGTTGATAAGGAATTCGGTTTCATTTCTGAAGGTATCGGTTCACGGCTCGTCGTGATTTCTACCGCCGAGAGCCCGGAGATAGAGGTGGAGGTTCAAAAATCGAAAGACAAACCCAGGAAGATTGAAACGATGTCCCTCGATGAAATTGTGGATGTCAAAGGCTGGAAGGCGATCGGCAACCGGCTTTCGGAATACAAGGTTACAAAGGTAAACCTCGTACAGGATGAAGAGGGCGTTGAGCATATCGACGAAGATGTCGAGACAGAGGCTACTGACGATGATCAGTCGCCAAAAAAAAAAGAATTCGAAACGAGTCCCGAGCCGGCAAAAGCGGATCACAACAAGTGGCTCGACGACGGGGAACAGGCAACGCTCTTCGCCGCACCGGAAAAGCCGAAGCACCAGCTCCCGCAAGGAAGGCCGGAGCCAAAGCTCAAAATCAAAGCCGAACAGCAAAGCCTCTTCGGAGCGGAGCAAAAAAGCAGTCCGCCCCCAAACGAAAGCAAACTCCAAGACCAAAGCCAAAGCAAAAACCAAAACGAAAGTGAAGAACAGAAAGTAGTAATGGATCAGCCAACGGTTGAGGGAAGCGACGGTAGTATTCGCAAAGGTGATGATTCAAAATCTTTCGGGGTAGGAGAGACAATAGAATTTGATATCTAATGTCGGTTCAATAGAAATTGTGCGTTTAAACCACTTTTCTTGCACGCGAGCAAAATCCCGATAAAGGGGTATCAAGTTTATTGCATATAAATTTCCGCTGGTGGTTACTATACCTATCTTTACGGAACAAACAGTAGCCTTTTAAGCCCTAAGCTATGAACCTTTTTACAAAGCGAAGGACGGGTATTTACCTCGTCACTTGCGTTATTCTCTCACTGTGGTCGTGTGGTGAAGACATTATTAATACCGACGACTATGAGATAGACCGTGTTACGGCCAATCCGAGTATAGCCTTACCGTTAGCATACGGCTCAGTCGGAATCTCTGATTTTCTTAATACTGATGACCAGGAAAACATCAAGGTTTACGATGATGGACTGGTTTATCTTTTCTACGAAGAGAAGCTTGTTACACGCAGCGTCCGCGAGTTGCTTAGCTTTCCGGATAAGTCGTTTATGAAAACATATCCGGTGTTAGGTGGATTTCTACCTGCTACGACCACCGAGAATGAGCGCCTCACGGTATCAAGCACCGAAAGTTTTGCCTTCGATCCTGAAAAGCTGCGCGAAATCAAATTTAAAGAGGGAACATCCCTCACATTTCAATATCAATTTACACCGGATGACCCATTCGATGACGGCGATCCTTCCTTTGATTATTTCGATATCCTGATTGAGCTTCCGGATTTCACACTCAATGGTGTCTCATTCTCTGAACGCATCACGACCCAATCCGCGCCGTCAGTATTTTCGTTGGAAGACTACGTTGCTTCACTCGACGATAACGAATTCGAACTGAGAGTTACGTTGATCGAACGCGCCCACGATAATTTCCTTGTGCTGCCACCTTCACAGGTCGAAGTAGAGATGTCATTTACGTCAATTGACTTCCAGTATGTGCGTGGTTTTTTTGGAGACCAGACCACCGGAGCGATACCGGCTGAGGCGATCCAGGTAACTGCGTTTGGAGATGCGCTTAGCAAGTCGGGCGTTTCATTTGCCGACCCGAAAGTTACATTCGCCGTACACAATGAGTACGGAATCCCGACTTCGGTAGACTTCCATCCGCTTGAAGCAAGAAAGGCTGACGGTACATCCCTGCCCTTGGTTTTCGATGTTCCGAATCCTGTTCAGACCAGTGCACCTGCAGAATTGGGCGAATTTTCGATAACCAATGTCAGCGTTGTCAACGCAGCCGACCTGCTTGATTTTGTTCCAGAGGAATTTTATTACGAAGTATCAAGCCGTATCAATGAAGGTCTGACCACGGGTGACAACTTCTGTACTGATACAAGCTCCCTTGATGTGACCATGCGTGTGGAAATACCGTTGTATGGTACGGCCTCCAATATTATCATGGCCGATACTTTTGAGATCGACCTGGAGGATATTGATAATACCGAGATTGAAACGGCCACACTTGTGTCGAGGGTTACAAACGAATTGCCACTTAATGCTGATCTCCAATTTTACCTGGCAGATGAAGAGTACGTCATTTTTGATTCGCTGTTTGCGCCTAATCAAACGAATATCGTGAAAGCCAGCACCGTGACCGCCAGCGGGGAGCTTGACGAGCCGGGTGTTTCAATTACCGAGCTTGAAGTATCTAAAGAAAAAATGGAAAAGCTTTTTGAAACGAAGAAGTTGATCCTCAAAGCGCGCATGAATACGCCTGTTAACGCTTCAGGTGATCCCATCGATGTTCAATTTAAGAGTGATTATAAGATGGACGTGAATTTTGGTATCAAAGTAAAACTTAAACTGGACGTGTCATTAAATGAAGACTAAAGTTACGATACTCATCGCCCTCGCTGTTGTTTTTTCAACCGAGGCCATTGCTCAGCTCGAAGGCACAATGCCTTTCATGCAGAGTTTACC
>DASPJN010000145.1:0-22131 GCA_035628595.1 Chryseosolibacter sp. | reverse complement strand
TCCCATTCGAACCTGACCAACGAGCGTTTCAGGCATGTCGAAGTCATAGATCGTTGAATAGAATTTTTTCGCGCGATCAAAGTCAGTCACTGGGATCTCAAACCAATTGAGAGAATTGTCAAGCATTTCCATACTGAGAATATTACGTCCTGAATTTAGTGGATTTTGATGGAGTGGCACGGCTGGCATCAAATTATTACTTGATTTCCGTTACTGAATTCAAAACTTTGCCAAGCAGTTTTCAACAAAATCAATTTACCTGGGAAATCAAGTCGGAATCGTCCTGGTTTCAATGGCGCTTGCACGAAATCTGGAAGTACAGGCATTTACTTTTGCGCATTGTTCGCAGGGATTTTTTGATTCACCATCAGCAGACGCTGCTCGGACCGTTATGGATCGTATTTCAACCCATCCTTGTCCTCGGCATCTATATACTGATCTTTGGAAAGGCCGTTGGCTTGTCTACCGATGGTATCAACCCAACCTTATTTTATCTGTCGGGCATAATTCTGTGGAGTCTGTTTTCTGAAACGTTTTCAGGAACTGCATTTACGTTCGTGCAAAATGCACAGCTGTTTTCGAAGGTCTATTTTCCAAGATTACTGATCCCGCTGTCCATCGGTGTACTTAATTATTTCAGGTTCCTGATCCAGTTCGCATTGTTTTTCGTGTTATTAATTGTCATTGATCCGGTTCACTTCACAGTTCTGCCCTTTCGGACATTTTCAATTTTTGTTCTTACAACCGTCATTGTTACGGGTCTCGGTGTGGGGTGTGGACTCGTGTTTTCAGTTTTCACTGCCAAGTATCGTGATCTTGTGAATATGATCCACATGCTGATCAGACTCATGATGTTTGCTACGCCAGTCATTTATCCCTTGTCGATGGTCGATGAGAAATTCAGACGTTTGCTGATCCTGAATCCGTTGAGCTCGCTTTTCGAGTTATTCAGATATGGTTTTCTCGGTGCGGGCACATTTGAGATAATGCATCTTCTTTACAGCATCGCCTGCATGTGTGCGGTGTTGTTATTCGGATCGATGTTGTTTAACAAGTTCGGGAATAAACTTCAGGACGTTCTCTGATTCATTCTATGGCGACACCAATCATTGCTGCGGAAAATCTGTCAAAAGTTTTTGCTTTAGGTAAAATAGGTACGGGTTCTTTCCGGCAGGATTTGAAACGTTGGTGGAATCAGTTGTTGAAAAAAGATGATGCATTCTTTACCGGCATGCCTTCGAATTCTTCGAAATATTTATGGGCGTTAAAGAATGTAAACTTCGAAGTAAATCAAGGCGAGGTTCTTGGGATCATCGGTCATAATGGAGCAGGAAAGTCAACCTTATTGAAGATTCTTTCCAATATCATTCAGCCAACAGAAGGAAGAATTTATGGTCGTGGACGAATCAATAGTCTTCTTGAAGTCGGTACTGGTTTTCATGATGAGCTTTCAGGAAGAGAGAATATCTATTTGAACGGATATTTTCTCGGAATGGAGCGATCAGAAATCAAACGAAAGTTCGATGAGATCGTTGAGTTTTCGGGCGTCGCTGATTTTCTCGACACGCCTGTTAAGCGTTATTCATCTGGAATGTACATGCGCCTTGCATTTGCCGTCGCAGCGCATCTTGAGCCGGATATCCTCATCGTTGACGAAGTGCTTGCTGTCGGAGATGCCGAGTTTCAACAGAAATGTCTGGGAAAGATGCATGATGTGTCAACGAAGATGGGCCGAACCATTTTGTATGTGAGTCATAACATGACCTCTGTGACGAGCCTGTGCAACCGGGCCATTCACCTGCAGAAGGGAAAGATCATTGATACAGGCAGTGCCCACTCCGTTGTAAACCGGTATCTCAGCAAGTATCAGCGACGTGTCATTAAACAAACATGGGAATTGAAAGATGCACCGGGAAACGAATTCGTGAAAGTTCATTTCGTAGAATTAATTCCGCAGTTAGCTGAGTCCCTTGATGCGATCGATATACGCACACCTTTCACTATAAAGTTCAAATTTTGGAATCTGGTTGAGGAACAAAACATTTGCGTTGGATTGCATTTATTCACGATAAGCCGGGAATGCATTTTTGATATATGTTCTACGCCTCAAAGTTTTGAAAAAGGGTTGGTAGAAGGCCAAATTGAAATTCCCGGCAATTTCCTGAACGATGGCTCATATTATTTCTCACTCATATTTGTGAAAGATACTTCTGTTGAGCTGTTCTATCTGGAGGAGTGTTTGTCGTTGGAGGTTGCGGATTACCGGGAAAACATGAATTGGTATGGCAAGTGGGGAGGGTACGTCCGACCAAAATTTCCTTTTCGGGTGAGGCAATATTCCCGGGAAGTGGAGTTGCAGCCACGAACATGAACGATACAAGTTACAATATTCATCATATTGATATTTCAGACGGTGTTCGCCGGTTGGAGACCGATCATGCGCATGCGTTGTATCTTGTTTTCTTTTATAAATCTATTCCGCTGGGTCACGTTTACGTCAACGTGGATACGTATAATGCTAGTCCGTTCGATATTTGTTATAAAGCCATTGAACCCGCACTACTGTTTTATCAACGGGAGTTTCAACTGACAGAGTTCGTGCTTGAGTGCAATGAGCAGTCCATGCTGACATTGACGCAGTTGATTTTAGAAAAAATTAACCCGCCGAATTTTCCACAAACCTCAGATGTATCCATTGTCATCTGTACAAGAAATAGAGCAGAGTCGTTGGCTACATGCCTTGAAGCATTGTCAAAGCAGATAAGTAAACCTGCTGAAATTGTTGTGGTCGATAATGCTTCAACATCGGTTTCGGTAAAACATGTTTGTAAAAAGTTTAATGTTCGATACATCAGGGAAGACCGTGTTGGGCTCGACATCGCCCGAAACACAGGCGCGCGGGAAGCAAGACATTCAATCATCGCCTACACCGATGATGATACGACACCCGATCCGCTTTGGGTTTACCGGGTTCATGAAACATTTGCGCGCAACCCGGAAGTCGCTGCAATGACCGGATTGATCCTCGCCGGATCACTTAAGACTGAAGCGGAAATTATTTTTGAAAAGTACTGGCCATTCAACCGTGGCTTTACACCGAGAGTTTTTGATGATCGGTTTTTCAAATCAACACTTCCAGGTGGTCCTCCCGTATGGGAGATTGGCGCTGGCGCGAATATGGCTTTCCGAAAAACTGTTTTTGACGACGTTGGTTATTTCGACGAACGTCTTGACGTAGGTGCCGCGGGCTGCAGCGGTGATTCTGAACTTTGGTATCGTATCCTTGCTGAGAATCTTGTTATCCAGTACAATCCGCTTGCAATCGTACAACATTTTCATAGGGCATCACTCGATGGTTTGAAGCGTCAGCTCTATAGTTATATGAAAGGTTTTACTGTCGCGATCCTGATCCAGTATCAACGATTTGGTCACAATGGAAATCTTCGTCATTTATTCCGCGTTATCCCGGTGTACTATTTGAGTCTGCTCCGAAAAGGATTTCCGTACTATAATTCACAATATCAGACGCTTTTTTCTGAAATGCGTGGCATCATTGCCGGGATGTTCTATTACCTGAGACACCGAAATACAAATCCACGAATTTTTATTGGGCCATGAATGCTGCCGCGATCGATAGGGGAATGCCTTTGGTGTCAGTTGTGATCACAACCTTTAACCATGCGCATTTTTTGCGCGATGCGATTGAAAGTGTTTCGAGTCAATCGTATCAGCCGATTGACCTGATCATTGTTGACGATGGGTCAACAGACAACACCAGGGAGGTGATCAGCCATTACCCGAATATTAAGTACCTTTTTCAACGCAACGCCGGGTTATCGGCTGCCCGCAATACAGGGCTTCGTGAAAGCAACGCCGAATTTATTGTGTTCCTCGATGCCGATGACTGGCTTTATCGCGATGCTGTTGAGATCAATGTGAACTACTTGTTGAAGAACCGCGGTTGCGCATTTGTAGCCGGCTTTCATGATAAAGTTGATGAATGGAAATATCCGATAGAAAATGAGTCGCAAGTCCTGATTGACAACAGTCATTATAAGCATTTTTTACGCGGCAACTTTATTGGAATGCACGCGACGGTCATGTATCGTAAAGCCATCCTGGATAAATACAAGTTCGATGAGGCATTGCGGGCTTGTGAAGATTACGATGTTTATTTCAGGATCTCCCGTGACCATACGGTCGGTATGCATAATAATAAGCTTGCTGCATACAGGATTCACGGTAATAATATGTCTTCAAAAATTCCATTTATGCTCGACAATGTTCTGGAGGTGTGCCGTCGGCAGGAGAAGAAGTTGCGGAATGAGGAAGAACGAGCCGCTTACAGGGAAGGACTCAGAATATGGAAGGAATATTATACGGAACGTCTGTATAACGTGCTGATGAACGATCATTCTACAAAAGATTTCCCTTCAAAGCACGAGTCGACGGTTTTACTACGAAACAAGCCGTTTGGTTTTGTGAAACTGTCATTAAAGAAGACGCGGAATGCCGTGAAGTCATCTTTGAGAGATAATCTGCCGGATTCGGTTCTGAAGAAATTGCGCGACTTCGGGATGTTCCGGCACTACACGCCGAAGCCCGGTAAAGTGCGGCCGGGTGATTTTGAACGAACTACGCCGTTTAGCTATGATTTCGGTTTTGACCGTGGTGGCGCAGTCGATCGCTATTACATCGAAATGTTCTTGCGCGATAATGAAATGTCAATACAAGGGACCGTTCTTGAGGTCGGCGACAATGAATACACTTTAAAATTCGGCGGTAGCCGTGTGTTGAAAAGCGAAATTCTTCATGTCGATGCATCCAACGAAAAAGCGACGTACGTTGGCGATATCACCGACATTCCCGCTATCCCGGATAATCATTTTGATTGCATCATCCTTACGCAGACGTTACATCTCATCTATGATTTCCGAAAGGCGATTCAGAGTTGTTTCAGGATTCTGAAGCCCGGCGGAAGTTTGCTGCTGACCGTTCCCGGAATCAGTCACATCGATCATGGCCTCTGGCGCGATTACTGGCTGTGGTCGTTTACCGATAAATCCATACAGAAGCTGTTGAATGAAAACTTCAACGACAGCAACGTTAAGATCAGAACATTTGGAAACGTGTATGTGGCTGCGGCATTCCTGTACGGTATGGGGTTACCGGAGTTGAAAGAAAAAGAATTGCTCATTCACGATCCGAGTTACCAGGTTATCATTTCCGCCAAAGCGACAAAACATGTTTAAAAGGTTAACTCATAAGATCCGGAATTTCTTCGCCGAAAAAGCGGTGATATTAATGTATCACCAGGTATGCGAACGGACAAGTGATCCATGGGAACTCGCTGTGTCAGGTGAAAACTTCGACGCCCAGTTGAAGGAGATTGGTAAAGCTTTCAACGTTGTTCCGTTGGAAGAACTTGCAACTTCTGTCAGGCAACGAAAACTGAAACACAAGCTATTATCAATCACTTTTGACGACGGGTTCCGCGACAATTACACAACAGCGAAACCCATGCTCGAAGCGGACTCTCTGCCGGCAACTTTCTTTTTTACGACCAACTCATTTTCGGAAGCGCGTACATTTTGGTGGGAAGAACTCGAAGCTTTGATTTTACATGCTCCGGAATTGCCACGACGAATAAGTCTGATGATAGGCAGTATTCGATTTGATTTTGCTTTCACACGCGACGCGCGTTTGAATGCTACATTAACCAGGCAGATAAAAGCATGGAGCGCTTCGGATGAACCACCGAATGAGCGGACCCGGCTGTTCATGGAATTGTGGCGCGTGATCAAGCCACTGGCGTTTACTGAACAGCTTAATGTGCTTGATCGACTTCGCGAAATCACACATGTAAATGTGCAATCAACGCCCGAGGTGATGACCTGCGACGAAATGAAGCAGTTGAGAAAGAATAAACTCTTTTCTATCGGTGCACATACTGTACATCATGCCATGCTTGGTGCGCAGGATAAACAAACGCAGCAATCTGAGATTGTAGATAGCAAGCGGGCACTTGAAAAAATGCTGAGCGAAGACGTTACATCCTTTGCCTATCCTTACGGGAATTATAACCAAACAACCACAATGCTGCTGCGAGAGGCCGGCTTTCATTACGCGGTGAGCACAAAGCCTGGTACTGTTACACATAGCGATTCTGTTTTTGAATTGCCGCGCATCCAGGTAAAGAATTGGGGCAAGAAAACGTTTCTGAAGGAGTTGAACCAAATAACCCGATTATGAATACGGACAGGCCACTTATCTCAGTCGTACTTTGTTTTTACAACGAAGAAAAATTCCTGGCGGAATCAGTGCAGAGCGTGTTTGGTCAGGATTACGAAAATTGGGAACTACTCCTCGTCGACGATGGATCGTCAGATAAAAGTACCATGATGGCTTTGTCATTTGCAGATGAGTTTCCGGAGAAAGTCTTTTATCTCGATCACGCAGGCCATGCAAACAGGGGACTAAGCGCGAGCCGAAATCTTGGGATTGCAAATGCGCAAGGTAGTGTAGTGGCATTTATAGATGCAGACGATGTATGGTTACCGCAGAAGCTTTCATATCAGCTCGGGATTTTTCGGAAGTTTCCAAACGTAGCTGTTATTCTCGAAGCGTCGGAGTATTGGCGAAGCTGGGTCAATCCGGATCAACATGACATTGTCATACCGGTGGGCGCAAGGGAAGGTGTTTACTTTCCTCCCGAACTTATGCTCACATTATATCCGTTGGCAAAGGGCGCGGCTCCATGCCCCTCTGGAATCATGATCAAAAAATCTTCATTGAAGAGAAGTTACTTCGAGGAATCTTTCCGGGGCATGTACCAGATGTATGAAGATCAGGCGTTCCTCTGTAAGGTTTATCTGAATGAAACTGTATTTGTATCAGGTGAGAGTCATAATCGTTATCGTCAACGGCCGTCGTCACTTGTGTCCTCCGTTCATCATGACGGAAATTATCACAACGTGAGAAGGTATTACCTCGACTGGTTCAGTGATTATTTATCTACTGTTCCGGTGCAGCATAAAAACGTTCGCCGACTACTCGACAAAGCGCGGGCTCCGTATAACCAACCGGTTATTCACAGGCTAACGGTTGCGTTGCCGCGATTCATAAAAGGTCTGGTGGCGCGCGTATTTGTTAAGCTCGGTTTACTTACTTATCACAAAACATGGTAGATAAACGGATTACGATATTGATGCCCGTCTACAATGGCGCTCCGTTTCTGAGGCAAGCGATAGAGAGTATTCTTGATCAATCGTTTCCGTACTTTGAATTTCTCATCATCGATGATGGTTCGACCGATGATACGGTAAGTATCATAAATAGCTACGACGATGAACGGATTGTATTTCACCAGAATGAGAGAAATCTTGGAATATCCGCAACGCTCAACAGGGGAATCGAACTCGCATCATGTGAGTTAATTGCGCGTATGGATTCGGACGATATCAGTTACCCTGACCGGCTCGCAAAACAGTATGCCTACATGGTGGCGAATCCCGACTGCGCAATGGTGTCTTCGTGGGCAAAGGTTGTTACGGAAGACAGACGTTTCGTACGGCTCGAAAAATACCGCAGTCCGTATTACTATTACAATCTCACCTTTGAATGTTGGATCTATCATCCAACAATCATGTTTAGAAAGAACAACGTCGTTTCCGTGGGCATGTATGGTATGCCTTACTCTGAGGACTATGATCTTTTCTGGAAACTGTCCACAAAATTCAGGATCGCTAACATCCCGGAAGCGCTTGTTGAATACCGGTTATCCAATTCAAGCCTGAATACTGTGTTGAAAAAGGTTGAGTACGAGGAGGCAAACGAACAGAATGTACTTCGCAATATCCGGTACTACATGGGTGATCATTTCAGTATTTCAAAACCTGTCCTTGAATGTTTGCGTCACAATTTTGAGCCGATGGTGAAGCGCAATGACTTGCGGGAAATATTCGCTGCGCTTGCGATGCTTGATGACATTACGGAAAAGATCATTGAAAAGGATAATCCGAACCGCAATGTGGCGGCAATTGACGAGGCGCGATTTTATAAGAGACAGTTCATTATTACCGAACTAGGAAAGGCCCTACCGACGCTTCGGGCTGTATTGTTGCTCGCGCGTACAAATTCATGGCTTGCGCTGTATAATATCAGTATGAATTTTATGCGGTGGAAAATTCGAAGAATCAAATCCTTGTTGATGAATATTTCATTTTGACGTTGAGTGGATGCTGAACAATGCAGACGATAGAATATTGAGAACACCACCGGTGATTCAACCGTTGCCACCGGGTACGCATCGTCCGACATGGTCAGTGATGATTCCGGTTTACAACTGCGCAGAATTTCTCGAAACAACGTTGCGAAGCGTACTTGCGCAAGACAGGGGAGTTGAGCACATGCAGATTGAAGTTATCGATGATGCAAGCACCGATGCTGATGTAGAGAAACTTGTTTACGAAATATCAGCGGGACGAATCAATTATTTCCGACAGGAGAACAATGTTGGGAGTCTGCGGAATTTTCAAACGTGTCTCCAACGTTCAACCGGGACGTTTATTCATCTCCTTCATGGCGATGATGTAATTCGCCCGGGCTTTTATCAAAAGATCGAAGGTCTTTTCCAGCGACACGAAGACCTTGGCGCCGCGTTCTGCAGATACGCATATATTGACACCAATGGTAGCTACATGTTCGCCCAGAACGGAGAAATTCACCAGGATGGCGTACTTGATAACTGGCTTGAGCGCATCAGTGAACGCCAGTTGATCCAGTATGTAGCAATGGTTGTTAAACGGGAGGTCTATGAAAAGCTTGGTGGTTTTTATGGCGCAGAGTATGGTGAAGATTGGGAGATGTGGGTGCGCATTGCGTCTGAATATCGGGTAGGCTATGTGCCCGAAATACTGGCTGAATACAGGAAGCATCACGGTTCCATCTCTGGAAGATCATTTCTTACAGGGCAGAACATGATTGAATTGCATGGCGTCATGAATCGAATTCGCGACTATCTGCCAGCAGAGAAGCAGGAAATAATTGCTGCGCGAAGCCGAAAGTTTTATGCGCACTACGCGTTACGAATTGCTAAATCCCTTTGGATTGACCTGAGGAATAAAAAAGGGGCCAAAGCACAGGCGCACGCTGCATGGAATATGCAACGGGATCCGCTTCTTGCATTCGAGATTTTTAAGTTGTACACACGAATGATCCTGAACTTATGAAACCTGGTGTCTCCATTATTATTTGCTGTCACAATGGAGCAAGAAGGCTCCCGGAAACGGTTCGTCATATCGCTGAACAGGAGGTTTCACCGGATGTGCGCTGGGAATTTGTACTTGTTGATAACAATTCAACAGATGGCAGCGCCGATGTAGCGAGCGATGCATGGGACGCATTTGGTGGACCGGTACCGATAACAATTGTCACGGAAGAGCATCTTGGATTAATGCACGCAAGACGCGCGGGTTTTGCTGCCGCGCAGTACGAATTTGTTGTCATGTGTGACGATGATAACTGGCTTGACTCTTCTTATGTTCAAAACGTTTTCGACATCATGACTGATAACGCGAGCATTGGCGCGTTAGGTGGTTTCGGGAAATTGATATATGAAATTCATCCGCCGAAGTACATCGAGTACAGCAACATATTTGCAGGTGGGCCGCAGGCTTCAAAAAACGGGAAGGTTTATAAGAACCGCGTATATGGTGCAGGTTGTGTGATCAGGAAATCGGCATACGAGGAATTGATGGCAATTGGATTTAGTTCGCTTCTTACCGATAGAAAGGGAATGGAATTGAGTTCGGGCGGCGACTACGAGTTGTGCTATGCGCTTTCAATTCTTGGTTATGATATCTGGTACGACGACCGTCTCAGGTTTTCGCATTTCATCACCATGGAAAGGTTGAACTGGCAATATTTTCTCCGCTACGCGCGCGAAAGTGCCATTTGTTTCGATGTGCTGGCTTCGTATGGGGCAATCGCGGATGATTCAAGTATTAATGAGGTACCGTTCGCATTTATCAGCCGGAATTTCTTTTACTCATTCCGGCACTTTGTGCGTATCAACCTGAAACGAATGGTTTATAGTCCTGATTCAGATATGGGTAAATCCTTATTTTTCAGGCACACGATTCTCAAGTTCAAATTGAGCGCGTATGTTACACAATTCGCGCATATTCTGCGCATTCACAGGCAGATACTGGAATTCAAAAAACAATGTGCTGAGAGTAGAATGTTCC
This sequence comes from Chryseosolibacter sp., assembly GCA_035628595.1. Classification (GTDB taxonomy): domain Bacteria; phylum Bacteroidota; class Bacteroidia; order Cytophagales; family Cyclobacteriaceae; genus Chryseosolibacter. The sequence continues at coordinate 11,884 of DASPJN010000145.1, read as the reverse complement.
GGATAAAAAGTATCAGGAAGCGTTTGCAGTTATTTCCCCTACGACTACTTCCGTTTTAATACTTTCTCGACTGCCTGAATGATATTCTCAGGGCCCAGTCCGTATTTTTTCAAAAGTTGCGTTGGTGTTCCACTTTCACCGAATGAATCGTTGACAGCAACCATTTCCAAAGGCGTTGGACGGAATCGTGACAACACTTGTGCAACACTGTCGCCAAGCCCTCCATTAATCTGGTGCTCTTCGCAAGTCACAACACATCTGGTTTTTTCAACCGATGCGAGGATCGCTTCTACATCGAGTGGCTTAATAGTGTGTATATTGATCAGCTCGACACTGATTCCTTTTTCAGCGAGTTTTGCTTCCGCTTCGATCGCGTGCCATACAAGGTGGCCACACGCGAAAATCGTTACGTCTTTACCTTCGATCATTTTATCCGCTTTGCCGATGGTAAATGGTCTGTCGGCGGCAGTGAAAATAGGCCAGCTTGGTCGTCCAAATCTTAAGTAAGCCGGCCCATGATGATCGCCTAGCGCGATCGTTGCTAATCGCGTTTGATTATAATCGCATGGCACGATCACTGTCATGCCAGGAAGCATTTTCATCATACCAATGTCTTCCAGTATCTGGTGCGTTGCGCCGTCTTCGCCGAGGGTAAGTCCCGCGTGTGATGCGCAGATCTTAACGTTCTTATCTGAGTATGCTATTGACTGACGGATCTGATCATAAACCCGTCCGGTAGAAAAGTTTGCGAATGTTCCTGTGAAAGGGATCTTTCCGCCGATGGTCATACCTGCTGCAAGCCCCATCATATTTGCTTCAGCAATGCCAACCTGGAAGAAACGTTCCGGAAAGTCTTTCTTGAAAGCATCCATTTTGAGCGAGCCGGTCAGGTCCGCGCAAAGCGCAACAACGTCTGGATTTTTTTTACCCAGTTCATGCAGGCCGACGCCGAAACCTGAACGGGTGTCTTTCTTTTCAGAGAACGTATACTTCATGGGACTTGGCTTGAAAACGCTGTCGCGAAAGTCGGAAAATATTTTTGAACTGCCATCATTTCCCCAGTCATTCTGTTAATGTTTTGTTAAAGCGAAAATATACCCCAAACAGGGACAAACCTGCGCAAAAACAGTCCGTTTAGCCTAAATACTAACCTTAAACACATGGCTCAGAAAAATCCCAATCGTCAATACCTGGTTTGGTTTCTAATCGGCGTTTTGATTGCGCTAATTCCCTGGATCCTCTTAGCATAGCAATACAAAAAAGCGGCGCCCTTCCTTTCGAAAGGGCGCCTGATTAAAGCAAACAACAAGACAACTAAAAAATTCCTTTCACACTGGACGATATCTGAACGGTTGCGCCAGCATCCACTTTTACCAGATTTCCAACATTACCATTTACGTTTGATTCCGCATCGAGTCGCGCACCATACACGAGTCTGCCATCGCTTTCGTTGACATTATAACCGATAAAATGCAACTCATATTCTCCTGACTCAAGAAATGCGAGCGTATAGGTCTCTCCAGTTATGGATGCCTTCACTTCCGCGCTCGTTACCGCATTCCTGAACTGGATCTGATTCTCGCCAGACTGTGTTTCTGTCGCTGCATTGAACGTACCTTTTTTATAGGCATAGACCACCACCTTTTCTGACTCCACATTTTCATTGCTTTCAAAGGAACCGCGAATCATTCCGGCGTTTTCGCGCGTCACTACTCTGACTGAAGATCGAAGATCCTCCGCCGCGACAAAGCTGTATTGGCTTCCCGTATTTTCTGAACGTGTAATAGCCTTCCTGATATCGAAATCAAGCACGACTTTATTTTCGAGTTCTGTCCTGACAGTCCACTGCTTGTTAATTGCGAGTTCGAGCAGGCCTGTGCCTGTGGATTGAAGCTTGTGTTTCGTGTTATCCTGCGTGAGCACATAACAGCCCGGCGCATTTCCGTTCGCGTCACTGTCAAGGTCAAGCACCATTGTGATGTTCCCGCGGGTCCCGCTTTGAAGCGTGGTGTTTCCAAGGAGTTTCGTGTTGCCTTCATTGTAAGCTTTCAAATCAACCGTTTGCTTTTGAAAACCTTCCACCGATTTGCCATCAATCTTTAGTTCGGCAATTGTTACAACAACGCCCTTAACACTCGCATCGTCGGACGGCGCATCTGTTATTTCAAAATCAACTTTCGCCGATCCGCTGGTAACTTCGTCATTGCTACCACAGGCCCCGCTTAGCGCCAATACAGCCAGCAGGATCCCAAATCTCAACCAATTCATTTCTTTCAACTTGATCATAGGTAATTCAATTAATTATGACTTACCCGAATGCAAAAGATGGGACGCGAACCCGTTCACAGCGGCTAAAGCCGACGAATGGCGGCTAATGAAAACAAACAGCCGTTTTTAGCGGCTGATTCGAGTATAGTAAGAAATAGAGTCCTGGATGCAGCTGTAGAATAATTCAGCAGACCCGGATGTGATTGTGGAAATTAATTAATAATCGCCGATTGTTTCTTCGAGTTGCATGAGGGCTTTTTTCAACTCCTCATCATTTGGCGCAACTCCGTGCCACTTGTGCGAGCCCATCATATAGTCAACACCAGCGCCCATTTCTGTTTTCATGAGGTTCATAACAGGTTTGCCCTGTTTTGCCAATGACTGTGCTTTTGCAATACCGGCAATAACATCTTCCATCACGTTACCATTAAACTCCTGAACCGTCCAGCCGAAAGCCTGCCATTTCGCTTTCAGATCAAGCGAAAGAATTTTGGAAACAGGTCCGTCGATCTGCTGACCATTCACGTCGATGGTTGCAATGATGTTATCCATTTTGTTGTGAGCCGCATACATGGCGGCCTCCCAGATCTGACCTTCTTGTTGTTCGCCGTCGCCCATCAGTACGTATACGAAGCGATCGTCATTGTTGAGTTTTTTTGTTTGTGCAGCGCCAACTGCAACCGACAACCCTTGTCCCAACGAACCGGAAGCCACGCGCACGCCCGGAAGATGCTCATGTGTTGTCGGGTGTCCTTGTAAACGGGAATCGATAAATCTGAAGGTTGAAAGTTCTTTTACGCTGAAATATCCAGCGCGCGCAAGTGTTGCGTAAAACACCGGTGAGATATGGCCATTAGATAAGAAAAACAAATCTTCTCCTCTTCCGTCCATATTGAACTTCGTGTTGTGCTTCATGAAATGAAAATACAGCGCAACAAAATAGTCGGCACATCCAAGTGATCCACCTGGGTGTCCGGATTGACATGCGTGAACCATTCGCACGATATCTCGGCGAATTTGAGATGCAAGTTTTTTCAGTTGAATCAAGTCGGGTTGCTGGCTCATGAGCGATGAAGTTTGCCGCGAAGATGGCTAATTTACCAGTGCCGGCAAAGTGCAAAGTGTCGCATATTATAAATTTATTTCCCGTCAGACACACCGTTCAGAGAAAGCTTTTTTGCAACGATCAGGGTTTGCTTATTTTCGTGGGAAACAACCTATTATGAAGAAACTCTTTTCGTTATTCCTGGTGCTGATTTTTCTTTCCCCTGTCGCGGCACAGGTCGATCTGAACAAGTTAGACGCCTACTATGCCAAAGCGCTGAAGGATTGGAACGTACCCGGAATGAGCATTGGCATCGTAAAAGACGGAAAGCTGATTTTTGCAAAAGGTTACGGGGTAAAGGAGGCTGGCAAGAATGATAAGCCGGACGAAAACACTTTGTATGCAATTGCTTCGAATTCAAAAGCATTTACATCTGCAGCGATCGGCCAGCTTGTTGATGAAGGTAAGATGTCCTGGGATGACAACGTCAGAAAATACATTCCTTATTTCGAATTATACGATCCATGGGTTTCCGATCATATAACAGTTCGCGATTTGCTTTGCCACCGCGCGGGACTTGCGGAATTCGGTGGCGATATCGTCTGGTATCGCTCCAACCTTAACGCAGAACAAATCATTCGACGGATCAAACACTTGCCGCCAGCGTACGATTTCCGCGCCGGTTATGGTTATTCAAATGTCATGTATATCACGGCAGGAGAGGTGATTAAACAGGTTACAGGAAAGCCCTGGGGCCAGGTAATCAGCGAAAGCTTTTTTACACCCCTCGATATGAGCAGAACCATCACAACTACACGTGATCTGGACAAAAAAGGAAACTATGCAATGCCACACCGGTTTGCTGACGAGAAACATTCACCGATTCAATGGGAGGACTGGAGTGGTGTTGAGGCAACGGCCGGAATTATCTCAAGTGTAAAAGATATGTCGCAGTGGATGATCTTTAATTTGAATCATGGTATCTGGAATAAGGACACATTGCTGAGCGCCTCGTCACGGAATACCGTCTGGACGCCCCATAATAATTTTGTTGTCAATCACACCGACAAGGACAATTCAATCCACCTGCGTGGCTACGGTCTCGGCTGGGGCGTAAACGATTATTACGGAAAGTTGCGCGTCGGTCACACCGGTGGATATTCAGGCATGCTCTCCGGTGTCGCCATGATTCCGGAAGAAAACCTGGGTGTTGTTATTCTTACGAATGGCATGAAAGGAATATTCGGACCGCTCATTAATTACACGCTTGAAGCGTTCCTGAAAGTACCTCAGAAAGATTGGTCGGCCTCAGAGCTTGCGAGGCGCAATGCAATAAAAGACACGCGGATTGCTGAGCGAAAGGCTGCTCGTGTTACAGGAACGAAAACTTCGTTGCCGGTTGAAAAATATACAGGTGAATATTTTACAGACGTTTACGGCAAGATCACAGTTGCAGATAATGGTGGCTTGCTGAGGATCAATTTCGAGCACACACCCGATCTCTCGGCGACGCTTCATCACTGGCATTACAATGTTTTTGAAATCAAATGGGATAAAGCTGACCAGCTTCCCTGGTTCACTTTTGGCACCGTTAAGTTTGTGCTAGACAATAACACGAATGTCAAAGGTATTGAGTTTGATGTCCCGAACGATGACTTCTGGTTCGAAGAGCTGAATGCCAGAAAGGTAAAATAAGAAGATTATTAGCGACTATTGTCGTGAAGATGATTTCAATCTGCAGAGGCATACGCCTTGCGGATTTGATCTATGATTTCTTAGCGCTTTTCTTTGCAGATACCTTCGCCGCTTTCCTGGAAGTTTTCTTCGCCACCTTTTTTACTGCTTTGGTTGTGGTACTTTTCCGAGCCGCTTTTGCTGATTTCACTTCCTGCTTCAGTATCTGTGCTGTATGGTTCTTGGTATCAACCTTTCCGATCACATCTTCGATGATGCCTTTTTCATTGATGACAAATGTTACGCGCGCGGTACCCATATATTTCCTTCCGTACATCGACTTTTCAACCCACGTGCCATAGGCGTTGTGCATCGTGCGATCAGTGTCCGCCAGTAATCTGAATGGAATCTTTTCTTTTTCGATAAATTTTTTGTGCAGCTTTTCGTTGTCTGTGCTAACACCGAATACTTCGTAACCCTGTTTCTGCATTTCGCGATAATTGTCGCGCAGATTGCATGCCTCGGCTGTGCATCCGGGTGTCATGTCTTTCGGGTAGAAGTAGATGATTGCCTTTTTTCCTTTTAGATCAGCAAGATTGACTGCATTGCCGTTCTGATCATTTACAGTAAAAGCTGGCGCTTTGTCACCTGGTTTGAGCGTCATTATTGAATTTGTTTGGTGTAGACAGTTTCGTTACCCGAATTATCTGTCACAACCAACGTGAGCTTTCCCTTCAATGCCTTCGACTTCTTCAATTGCTCAGACCAGATCGTGGCGGTTTTCGGATCGTAGTGCATTAACAACCACTGGCCGTCAATGTTTGCTTCGTATTTATTTATTCCTGAAAGGTTATCACGGATCTTGAACTTGGCGATGTAGTTATTCACAACCACCGAATTAATGGTGGGAGCGGTGTCGTCTTTCATGATCGTAAAATCACCAAACTCGCGCGATGAAAAATGTACGCCACCATTGCGCCAGCTTCCACCGAGATAAGAATACGCGTTTCTGCCTGCTACTCTGTATACTGCATACTTGCCACTATCCCAATCGTAGGTTTGTGACGGACGAATGATCACATTAATCGATTTGTTTAGCGGATCTACCCGGGACCCGATATTAAATACTTCAAGACTGTCTGAATTCAATCCGTGGTAAGTCGTGAGGTAGACAGTGTCATACAAAGACTTTTCAGGGAACTGAATATCCATCTCATCGCTGTAATAGTTGAACTCGATAGACGGCGGCACCATCGCTTTGATGTTAGTGGTAATTGATTTACCGCAGATGGAGATTGAATCGGGAAACTGCTTCCGCAGATCAATCAGGTAAACGGAACGGTTTTCATTTCCGTAAGTTGGCGTGGCCGTTTCTTCGTTTGATTTGTAAAAGACTTTCAACGAACTGCTATCACTGCACGGTGGAACCGATAGCATAATGGTGTTCTCATATACTTCATACTCAAATTCCGACTTCATTGGATCCAGGAACTTAACAGACGGTGTAAGTGCGGTTGGCCTCAGTTTCAACGAGAGGTTGCTGGCATTGCCGTAACTGTCTTTTAACGTTACTTTTACTTCCGACTCTCTATCGCGGATCTGGATCTTTCCTGACGAAGGCGACTTTCCGTAAAAGTCAAGCTCGTTTCCGTCATCGATATATAGCTTGTAAAAGCGATTGCCATTCAGGCGCATCGTTTTGAAATCCATCAGCGTATAGATGCCGCGCGTTTCTGCAATGTTGATCTTTTCAATGTTCTGATTAAATACCACCTTCTCATCAACCGCTACCTGGATATTATTAACGCCACCCCAGAATTGACTTTTTGGTGCGAGCTTGTCTTTGGCCAGGACTTCTATACCTATGTTGCCCGATGCGAGGATAGGTGTCGGAAAAATAAAATCGTTACCGACACGCTGGACATAGAATTCAAATCTTCCATACTGATCGTTGATTCTTGAGTTGATATCGAGGGTTTTCAATGCGACCTTTTCTACGTAAGGAGGCAGGCCATCGACGATCTCTGAAAAACCTTCTACGAGCAAAGGATTCAGTGCATGGTTATTCGAATCGCGAATGTCGAAGTGTAAATGTGGTCCACCTGAAGATCCTGTATTCCCTGAAACGGCAACTGTATCGCCGCGTTTTACAACAAATTGATGCGGTTGAAAATGCAGATCTACATTGGCAGATTTCTCTTTGTACTGATGGTCGAGCACGTGCCTGGCGACTTTGCCTGTGAACTTATCGAGATGAGCATACAATGTAGTGTTTCCATCCGGGTGAGTGATGTATAAAACATTTCCATAACCGGAAGGTGTTACCGTTACACGGGAGACGTAGCCGCTCTTAGCCGCAAGCACCGGCAATCCGATCTTGTTATCGGTGCGGATATCAATGCCTGAATGGAAGTGTGTTGTGCGAAGCTCGCCCATGGTACCCGCAAGTGATCCCGGCTGACCGGGCCTGATGGGATATAGATATTTTTCTTCTGTTGGGAATTTCTCCTCCGGGCGGCTGAACTGCGCGTCGGATACCAATGGTATAAACGCCAACGCAACCGCAATCGCAAAGTCACTTAATCTCAAATTCCAATAATTTTTCATCTTCAATATATGCCGACAGCTTATCTCCAATCCTGATGGGGCCGACACCTTTTGGTGTACCCGTAAAAATCAAATCACCGGTTCGTAGTGTAAAAAATCCAGACAGATAGGAAACGATGTAATCAAAACCAAAAAGCATCAGTGAAGTGTTCCCCTGTTGCTTAAGTTCCCCATTTATTTTCAAAGAAAAGTTAATATCCCGCAGATTCTTTATCGAACTAACCGGCAGAAACTTATCAGAAACGGGCGCCGAACCATTAAAACCTTTCGCGATATCCCACGGCAAGCCTTTTTCTTTAGCTTTCTGCTGCAAGTCACGTGCCGTAAAGTCGATTCCAACTCCAATACTGTCGTAATACTTGCCCGCAAACTTCTCCTGAATATTCTTGCCTTCTTTACAGATCCGAAGCACAAGCTCGACTTCGTGGTGAATATCTTTTGAGAAATCGGGGTAATAAAAAGGAGCGTTGTTTCTGATCAGCGCCGTATCAGGCTTTGAGAAAATTACCGGTTCATCCGGTCTCTCATTATTTAGTTCCTGTATGTGTTCAACATAGTTGCGGCCGATAGCAAAAATTCTCATTGATTAACTAATTTGGGGCTGATTCTGGCATAAATGTAGTAATTCAATATGCTTCGATTCATTAATATCTAATTAAAAAAGCACTATGATTAAGAATGCAATCATACTCACGATCCTGGGTTTCATCATTTACGCTTGCGCCAAGGTACCTGTTACGGGCCGGTCGCAGCTGAGCCTGGTCTCAAACGCCGAGATCATCCCGCTCGTAAACCAACAATACGATTCAATCCTGCGCACGTCCAAGCTAAGCACTGATAAACAGCAAACAGCCATGGTAAAAGAAGTGGGATACAAGATTCAAAAGGCGGTCGAAAAGTACATGTCCCAGAACAATATGTCTGACCAGCTCGAAGGTTTTCAGTGGGAGTTCAATCTCATCGATGACCCAAAGACGGTTAACGCGTGGTGTATGCCCGGCGGTAAGGTTGCGTTCTATACCGGCATCATGCCGATCTGCAAAGACGAAGCTGGTGTTGCTGTGGTGATGGGGCACGAGGTTGCGCATGCTATCGCTAACCATGGACGGGAACGAATGAGCCAGGGTGTTGCTACAAACATTGGACTCGGTACTTTCGCTGCGGCACTGGGCCAGAACCCGGGCCTAACTAAGCAGTTGGTGTTGCAGGCGGTTGGTGTTGGTACGCAAATCGGAATGTTGACATTTTCCCGCCAACACGAATCAGAAGCCGATAAGATCGGGTTGATTTTTATGGCAATGGCTGGCTACGATCCAAATAACGCCGTTAGTTTCTGGGAGCGAATGGATCAGATGAGTGGCGGTGGAGCTCCTCCAGAATGGTTATCGACTCACCCTTCGCATAACACACGTATTAAAGATCTGAAAGACGCGATGCCCGAAGCCATGAAGTATTACAAGAAGTAAGAACAGATTTAAGAAGTGAGATTTGAGATTTATGATTTGTCCGGGTTGTTTTCGCAGCCCGGATTTTTTATTAACCCGCTTGATTCCAATCCTGAGCACGGCATTGCGGGAATGCGAGCAGGAGCGAAGGGTCTTATCAAGCTGAATTTAAACCGGATGTTAAGGAAATAATTATTTCGCGACTAAATCGCGTTGCTGAGCCTTTCATTATCGGAACCGTCACTAGAAACCAAAACGTTTCTGTGTGTTGCTCGTGATTCAACGAAGCATCATAGTATAGCGAAGCGCGAATGGATCCATTCCTCGCTGCTGGCCATTGCACATTCCATGCTCAGGATAGGTGGTGTTTTGGATGTGGATAAGAGGAACAGAATAGAATGTTTCGGGATTCTAAAAACCAATGTAAAACCTGACCCGGGGGTACCATCTTTCATTTTGGCGAAATCGTAATACAAGGATGGGAAATGGCAATGCAAGGATGGAAAATTGATTCCACAAGGATGGGAAACAGTAATACATGGTTGGAAAAAGCTTTTACAGCGATGGAATCAAGGAATACGGCGATGGTAGATGCATATACGAGAATGGAAATCGGAAATACTTAAATCGGAAGTCGTTACCCGGCGATGAGATGTTGTTACCCGGCGTGGGAATGGTGGGTATACAAAGATAGGATGTCGTTAGCCGGAAATAGGATGCCATTACACGACGCGGAGAGATGGTTGTACCACGATGGAATGTGGTTATACTACGGTAGGAGGCTATCCTACGCAACTGGGAGACGGTCGTACAACGATAGGGAGTGGATAATCGGCGAGGGAAGATAAATTTTGTTGGATCGGAAGCGGATGTTCAACAATTGGAAGTGAATGTTCAGGAATGAGAGAATGATGTTCAGGAATGAGAGGGTAATGTTCAAGAGTTAGCGGGTGATGTTCAAAAAAGTTATGTCGATACTCGGGGATGGAAGGCTGATGTTTGATGATCGGAGTCTGTTCGACGGTAGCGTCAGGTCTATTCTAAAAACTGTGTCAGTACAAAAATCAAAAATACTAGTTTAGTATTTTCAAGCTCAAACCCAAATGCGATTGACGATTGACGACTAAACGATTTTTGATTTCCGAAGTGTCGGGCAATGATTGGACGGGTGAGTGGGAGTTTGTTGGCTCTGTTCGATAAATTGTGCGAACTCGAATTAATCGCGATGCGCGTTGCCCATCGCTAGCGTATGCTCGCCCCTTCAGGGTTTAATGTATGGTTGAAAAACCTTCAATACAGTCTAAAAATAAGGTTTTTTGAGTTTACCACCAAATTTGGGCTGCTATTTACCACACGAAAAGCGTCAATTTTAAACGTCTTATATTAGGGTCATGAAAACAATCCTCTTTGCTTTTATATGCCTGCCTTTCGCAGCGTTTGCGCAGGTCTTATCGAAGGATGAAACAACCAAAAAATACTATGCTAAAAAGGTCGTTGAAGTGAACGGAACACAGCGAGAACTATTGGCAAAATCAAATTCTTTCTTAATGCAAAGATTTCCTGCAAAGACTATTCAATTCGATTCAATCAATTACAGTTTAATCGGTGCAGGTGAATTTACACCAGCAGTTCCGGCACATTTTTTAGACGAAATTTAGGCTGGCTAAGCTTCGCAAAAACTTAGTCTTAATGGACAACATTAATTGGGAAATACTCAAGAAATTAAAATCTTCTATGAAACTAGACAACATACGGCTTGTGGAACGCGGCCAAGCTTTTAAAGACCTAAATACAGGCTACAAATTTGAACTAACAATTAATAGGCGTGGCAAATGGGGCATATTTCCAATGAAGGAAATTCCAACCGCTATGAATGACTTCAAGTTGAAAAGCTATGAAGAATATATTAGAGGGCTTTGTGACCGAATCGAAGAACTCTACCAACACCGAATTCCAACCAAGTACTAATCAGCAATTTTGCCCTTAAGCACTTTCTCACTTTGGTACCGACCATAATATTTTCAATCACACAGTTAAAAACGTAACAATTGCCACCGTGTTTCCGTATATTGCAGTACGAAAAGACGAAATCGAAGGCGCAAGCCGAACTAATATAGCGCGAAAACTCACCCGAAACGGTGGGTTTTCGTCGTTTATAGGGGTTCCGATTTCTAATTAGAAAAATATAGCGTGGCGTATAGGCTAGGCGTTACCACAGGGTTGAGCAGGTTTTGGCTTAAAGGTCTTAAACCTGTGCTAAATGAAAATAATATTCACACTAAAACACGTTAACACTATGGAGAAAACCATAAACGAAAAGAAGTCGGAACTCACGAAGCGTATCTTTATCATCCTTGATAAAATTGTGCCAATAGCCATAACGAATGGCTTATCTGTCATAGCCCAAGCCGGTGATTGGGGTAGTCGAATAGAGAAAGCAACAACTATAGATGAACTTGACTTAATTGCAGCAGAAATGGACGTTTACGAGCAGAGTTGGGGATTTTGATGGTAGCACAGTAACCACAGGTTTTTTCACCCGTGGTTTTTTCTCATGCGCAAACCGTTCTAATTAGAAAACCTTCCAATTAGAAAAACCAACCCTCCGCTTACACGCCACATTTTCTAATTAGTACCGGTGCGACACACACCGGAAACAAATTCCAACTTTTTCCAATTGTTTTTATCGCAATAAGTATTTAGGTATAAAGAACATTTACCTATATGGAAGAACATTTTATTAATGCCGAAATCACTGAACGCATTCGCATTCAAGACCTCTATAACAATTACCTCATTCAACGCGGCTGCAACGCTTTACAGCCTAACGCCAACCAAGACGTTC
>DASPJN010000144.1:0-5667 GCA_035628595.1 Chryseosolibacter sp. | reverse complement strand
CACGCGAGATTCCATACCAAAAGAAAGCGCGGTGAAATTCGTCCTGCGCCGTAGAGCAACGCAACGATAGGCCCAGTAATACCCGCGAGAATATCAAAATTCCTTCCTTCGAATGTCATTTGAACAGGTAGCACCTGGTCTACGAACAACATCCACAAAAGGATCTCGACAAAGATCCTGAAGCTTTGCAACGCAAGCAGCTTCTCCTGCGGGATCAACAACAGCAACTCACGCATATTTCCCGTAAAGGTGATCGTGATGGTTGCAACGAGCGGAATTATGATGATGGGGATAAAGTTGAAAGGAAATCTTTCGAAATCCGCCATGATTCCGGACAACGACCAGAACGAAAGAAACGTAAACCACGCCGCCATTGAAATGACGATCCAGCGACGCACTTTTATTTTCTTTTCGTCCGTCCACGACGATTCACGAATTGCTTTGAAAAATATCGACAGCAACAAGCCGAGAAAGATTACGGTTACAATAACGAAACCGATTTCAGTTGTAAGAAGTAGTGTTGATTTCATAAAATGTGTCTTTGTCCATACAACGCAACTACGGTGCATGTTGCCATGACAAAAATTGCTAATTCCTTGCGAAAAGTAAACGGTAAGATTACGAAGTCCTGAACTGGCTTGGATAGACGCCCAGCTGTTGATAAAACGCGCGGCTGAAGGTACTGGCATCCGCATACCCGGTTAACCGCGCCACTTCCTTCACATCGGATTTGGTATGCTTCAGGAGTTCTTTTGCTTTCGCGATCCTGATTTGCGTCAAAGCCTGGTGCGGCGTCTGGCCAAAAGCGGTGTTGAATAACCGGAGAAAATGAAATTTGGATAAGCACGAAGCGGTCGCGAGATCATCAACGTTGATATCTGTTTCATAATACGCATGCATCCAGTCGACCGCGCGCAGCATCCGTTTCAACAGTTCCTCGCGGGTGGAAGGTTTGATAACTGAGATCTTTCCCGAGATTTGTCTTAAATGTCCCTGCTCCGCTAACAATAACGCCATCAGCTCGTAGAGCTTCTGCTCCAGCATCAAAGGCTGCGCAGCAATTCCACTGAGTTCCGTGACAAGTTTGTTGAAATGATTTGTCTTTTGATAAAGCTTATTATGAAAAACCACGTTGTCGCAGTTACTGTGCTCCTTATTCTCCAGCGACTCGCTTAGGGTGGAGGTAAGAGACATCCTGGTTTGCTCCGCGACATAATCGCCGAAATGGATGTTAAATGTTTCCGCCTTGTGTTTCCCGACTTCAAGCGTGTAGTGCTGACGTTGGTTCGTGACAAAGAAGTAATCGTTCTTGATCCTCACCCGGTGGCTGTCAACCTCGACAATACTTTCTCCCGACAGGTTGGTAAATATGGAAACGGGTCCCCGGATGTTATCCCGATAAATATCCGCAGTCTTCACATTGAGGATCACCGTCGGCCAACCTTTTTGGGCCAACGGCTGCCCGCTCATATCCTTTTTCGCGCTGAAACTCTGTTCAGCCTCGCGTTTCAACCATTGCAGATTGGGGAATGAATGCAGGAGCATACGCCTTAATACGTCATTCAAAGCGCCAGGTTTTCCCAAATCCGGAGATTGGCATCATTGCATTTTTTAATTCGGGACAGCCGGTTCGGTACGCATGTAAGGATTTGGGCCTCTGACGGCCATTTTTCAAGTAAAAGTCGATTTTAAGAACTTTTTGGCCGGCCGGAACGTAAATTGTAATGTAATATTCGATCAAAAACCCCACGGATATGACAAGTTTCTTTGAACATCAGAAGTTAAGCTTTCGCAAAAATTACCTGCGAAACCTCATCCAACTAGCCTCCGCCGACGGTCATCTTGATGACTCTGAGCGCACTGTATTGCTGGAAATCGGTAAGCAACGAAACCTGAAAGAGTGGCAGGTGAACGAGCTTCTGCACGATCATTCTGCATTCGAAGTATTCATCCCCGATTCGTTTCTCAATAAGATGAACCTTCTTTTTGATCTCATGCGCCTGATATACGCCGATGGTGTTGTCGATGAAAAAGAGATCGTCTATATAAAGAATATTCTTTCTGCATTTAACCTGTCGCACGATGTTGTTGCTGAGCTTTTGATCATGTTCCAACACGGTACGCCTGCGATGGAGGAATGGCGTGAATTCAGCGACGCGCTTTGCTATAATGCCGACAAACGTCCGGTAACTGTACTGTAGGTTGTTTCATGCGTGTGTTTTTAGGTATTTTGCCCGTCAAAATATCTGCTCAACATGAACGCAACGACCGCAATTCCAAAACGCCCCACCCGCCAATTCCTTCCGGAAAATTTTAATGTGACATCCTGGGATGTCATCCGTCCTTATTTCGAGAACCTGCTCTCACGCGACATCGCTGATAAGGAAGATCTGAAAAAATGGTTTACAGACAGAAGTGAGCTTGAGTCTGTCATTTCAGAAGACCTTGCCTGGCGGTACATCAAAATGACTTGTTATACCGAGAACAAGGATTACTTAAATGCTTACCAGGATTTTATTCAGAATATTCAACCACAGATTGCGCCGGTTGAAGATCAGCTTAACCGCAAAGCTGCTGAGTCAAAATTCTTAAATGATCTTACCGGTGATGAAGGTTACGACATTATGATCCGTAACCTGAAAAAGGATATCGAAATTTTCAGAGACGAAAACGTTCCGCTCTACACGGAGATCAGCACCGAAGCTCAGAAATATGCGCAGCTCTCTGGTGCAATGACTGTCACCATAGACGGAAAGGAAATGACACTTCAGCAGGCTGGTGTGTTGTTGATGTCGCCGGATCGTGCCAAACGCGAAGACGCTTACAGAAAGATCGTCGAGAGAAGATTAAAAGACAAACAACAACTCGATGACCTCTTCACGAAGCTGGTAAACCTTCGTCACCAGGTTGCCGTCAATGCGGGATTTAAAAACTTCCGCGATTACATGTTTAAGTCGTTGGGTCGTTTTGACTATACACCTCAGGATTGCTTTGATTTTCATGAAGCAATCAAGACCGAAGTTGTTCCGTTGCTCAATGAATTTGCGAAAGAAAGAAAAGCGGCGCTGAAAGTTTCGTCACTTCGTCCGTGGGATAAAGCGGTTGATGCCGAAGGACGTGATCCGTTGAAGCCATTTACGAATGGACAGGAGCTGACGGAGAAAACCATAAACGTCTTTCATAAACTCGATGTTTATCTCGGACAATGTTTATCGATCATGAAAGAGATGGGTCATCTCGACCTGGAATCGCGTATTGGAAAAGCGCCCGGTGGATACAATTATCCCCTTGCCGAGATCGGTGTACCATTCATCTTCATGAATGCAACGAGCACTCTACGCGACATGGTGACCATTATGCATGAGGGCGGTCACGCTGTTCATAATTTCCTGACCCGCGATCTTGAATTAAATGCGTTTAAATCAACACCATCGGAAGTTGCCGAGCTTGCATCCATGTCCATGGAATTGATTTCTATGGATCATTGGGATTCTTTCTTTTCAGCGGAAGATTTGAAACGCGCCAAACATGAACATCTTGAAGATCTGATTGAGACACTTCCCTGGGTTGCCACCGTTGATAAATTCCAGCATTGGATCTACGAGAATCCGAACCATACGCAGGAGCAACGAAAGTCACAGTGGAATAAGATCTTTGATGAGTTTACCGATACGCTCACGGACTGGTCTGGCCTGGAAGAAGCGAAAGAATACCTATGGCAAAAGCAACTGCACTTATACGAGGTTCCATTCTATTATATAGAGTACGGCATGGCGCAGTTAGGCGCGATAGCCGTATGGCGGAATTATCGTAACGATCCGAAGAAAGGTTTACAAGGTTACATGAACGCTTTGAAGCTTGGATACTTGCGTTCGATCCCGGAAATCTATAAGGCGGCGAACATCCGTTTCGATTTCAGTAAAAGCTATATCAGTGAGCTTGTTACTTTCGTGAGACAGGAACTTGCAAAAGCTTAAGAGTGGTGGGTTCGAATGTTTAAAGTTTAAGGTTTAAAGTCGGCGTACGTCCCTGGTTAACTTTAAACCTTAAACCTTAAACCTTGAACCTAAGCCTGAAGGCATAGAATTTTTGTAACTTTTGTCTTAAATCATCTGGTCTCATTATATCTAACATAATTCTTCTGCTTGACGCGTATTCATAAACATACTATCGATCAGCTTGAGACGTTTAAAGACCTGTTTGATAATGCCAATGATCTTATCCACCTGCTCGATCCCGACGGGAGGATCATTTATGTAAACAATGCATGGCAAAAGGTGCTGCAATTTTCTCAGGAAGAAATCGAACAAAAAGTGATCTATGACTTTGTTACAGAAGAAGACCGCCCTGCATTTAAAAAATACCGAGAACAGATTGTAAACGGACAGACGGCTGAAAACCACATTGTTGTATCGTTTCTCACAAAGGATAATCGAAAAGTATATCTGGAAGGTACTGTGACGACTAAGAGCGTCCATGGCATGTCGCTGTACACAAGGGGCATTTTCCGCGACGTGACGAAACGTATTTACAACGAGGAGCAGGTTCGGAAAATGACTGATGCCCTTCGTGAGCGCGAAAGTAACCTCAATCAACTTCTTCATTTTGCACCGGATGCTATCATCGTTATCGACACAAGTAGCAGGATTCAATTTTGGAACCCGAAAGCGGAGACGATATTTGGATATAAAAGCGAGCAGGTTGTCGGAAGAATTCTCACCGAAGTGATCATACCACCGCGATATCGTGATGCCCATGATGCCGGTATGAAGAGATTTCTTGCCACCGGCGAGGGACATGTACTAAACAAGACAATCGAAATCTCGGCCCTTGATAAAGCAGGTAGAGAGTTTTTTGTTGCCCTAACGATCTCGACAACTTTTCAAAATGGTGAACGGGCGTTTATCGCTTTCCTCAGGGATATCGACACGGCAATGAAGGACGCTATTGAATTGGCAGAAAGTAAAAGGCAGCTTGAAGTCTCCAATCAACGTCTTGAACAATTCGCCCATGTGATCAGCCACGACATGAAAGAACCGATCAGAAAGATCATGATGTTTCTTGATCGCTTGCGCGCTGACGAGAATAATGAATTGACAGCTTCGTCGTCGGTTTATTTTTCGAAGATCAATAATTCCGCTACACGGCTCATGCGAATGATTGATGGCATCCTTGAATACTCCTCTATAAAAGGTGAAAGATTTGTTTCAGAACCTGTCGATCTGAATGAAGTAGTTGACAATGTTATTGACGATCTGGAGGTAATGGTAAATGAGAAGCACGCGGTCATCACGCGATCTGGTCTTCCTGCTATTGGGGGCAGTAAACTCTTACTATATCAACTGTTTTATAACCTCATCAGCAACGCGCTTAAATTTGCAAGAACCGACGTGAAGCCCGTCATTTCCGTCACATCTGCAAAGTTGGATGACAAAGCAGGCTTTAACAACTTTGCAACCACGCAGACCGGTTATTATCAAATCGTGGTGAGCGACAATGGAATCGGCTTCTCACAGAACTATGCCCAGGAAATTTTCAAAACATTTTCTCGTCTCCATGCCCGCGACAAATATGAGGGAACCGGTCTTGGATTGTTTCTCTGCAAAACCATTGTTGAGAAGCATCATGGAACCATTGCTGCATCCGGAAGTGAAAATGGCGGGGCAA